>CAZSDC010000088.1:0-11677 GCA_964605515.1 uncultured Chthoniobacter sp. | reverse complement strand
CGCCGGACCAGCTTTCGCTCTTTGCCGGAAAATCCGCCCGCGAGCTTTGGAATTTTTCCCACGGGCGCGATGATCGCCCGGTCGTGCCCGAGTCCCCGGCTGCAAAATCGTATTCCGAGCAGACAACGTTCGAGAGCGATATCACCGACGATGCCTACGCCTTGGCGATCCTGCGCGGGATGGCCGACCGGCTGTTCGCCAAGGCACGCGCGGAAGGCCAGACCGCACGCACGATCAGCGTCCGCATCCGCTATAACGACTTCGACGAATCCCAGCGCAGCCAAAGCCTCGATGAGCCGACCGATTTGGAAACCCAGGTCTATGGCCTCATGGCTGCACTCCTCCGTAAAGCCTGGGAACGCCGCGTCAGCCTCCGCCTCGTCTCGCTCAAACTCGGAAACCTCTACAAAGCCTGCCTGTTTCAGGAACTCGACCTTTTTCCCTCGGCCAGGAATTCCACAATCCTCCACCGCGCCGCCGACGCGGTGGACACGATCCGGGAGCGCCACGGAAAATCCGCCATCCTCCGCGGCCACGATCTCTGGCTGCGGGCGGAAAGCGGAAAGCGGAAAACCAGCGCGGGAGCGCTTCGTGCAAAGGGACCAACTCGAATGTTTGGTGCAGGGTGCATAACCGGAGCGAAGCGGAGTGATGCGGAGACCGGAGAGGGAATCAAGCGGCGCGGTCGACGAAACTCCTTTCCGGTTTCCGCTCTCCGCTCTCCGGTTTCTTTTCTGAACTTCCGTTCCTGCTACAGCTTCATGGATTCGCTGCTGACTCCGGAAATGATCGTCAAGCTGGCGGCGGACGCCGGATGCGAAACGGTGGGGATCTGCGATCCGAACCTCCATGCGGCGGTGCCGTTTTATCAGGCGGCGAAGGCGACGGGACTGCGTCCGCTCATCGGGGCCGAGCTGGCAGTCGCCGGGGTGAAGCTCTGCGCCTACGTGCAAAACCAGACCGGCTACGCGAACCTTTGCCGCGTGCTCTCGGAAAAATCCGTCACGCGGGATTTCTGGGAAGCCCATCGCGACGGGCTGGCAATCGCGAGCAATCCGGGACCGCCAATCCGCATGGGAAGCCCGTCCGACGCCCGCACGCTGCGGATCCTGCAAAGCATCCGCACGCTCACGCTCTTCGATGAGGCGCATCCGGAAAAATCCGGAGGGGCCTCGTTCGCGGAGGCGCAGCCCGCCGAGGAAATCATCGAGAGCGATTTCGCCTTCGATTTCGAGACCCTCCGGTTTCCTCGTTTCGACCCGCCGGACGCCTGCACGCCGCAGGAATTTCTTTCGCGCCTCGCTCACGACGGCCTGAAGAACCGCTACCCCTCCGCCGACCACCGCGCCCAGCTCGAAACCGAACTCGCAATCATCGCGGAGGTCGGATATGCGGAATATTTCCTTACGGTCTGGGATCTACTCCAGGACTGCCGCCGCGCGGGGATCGAGTGGATCACGCGCGGCAGCGCGGCGGACTCGCTCGTCTGCTATTGCCTCGGGATCAGCGATGTCTGCCCAATCCGGTTCGAACTGTATTTCCAGCGGTTTCTCAACCGCGACCGCATGGCCTTGAACAAGCTGCCGGATATCGACGTGGATTTCCCTCACGACCGGAAAGACGAGGTCGTCGGGATACTTTTCGGCAAGCATCCGCCGGGACATGTCGCGGCGGTGGGCGGATTCAACACCTTCCAAGCACGCTCCGCCCTCGCCGAAATCGCCAAAGCCCTGGGCCTCTCCGAACACCAGTCCCGAAGGCTCACCGAACACCTGCCGTTCGCCTCGGCAAAAAATGCGGAGGAGGCCGCCGGGGTCACCGCCGCCACCGCGGACGGACTCTTCGACGACGAGCCCGCGAAGTCCGCCCTGCGCCTTGCCGCCTTGCTCGACGGCCTGCCGCGCCACGCAAAAATCCATCCGTGCGGGATCGTCCTCTCACGGCATCCGATCCACGAACTCACTCCGACATTCGCCAGCAACAAAGGCTGGCCGGCTACCCACTTCGACATGGACGCTGTCGAGGAAGTCGGACTCGTCAAACTCGACATCCTCGCCCAGGGCGGGCTCTCAGTGCTCCGCGACGCCCGGCAAACGCTCGCCGCACGCGGGATTTCCGTCACTTTTGACAACTGCGGCCCGTGGGAGGACCCGAACGTCTGGGACATCATCGCCACCGGACGCGCCCGAGGCGTCCATCACATCGAAAGCCCGGCCATGACCAGTCTCGAAAAAATGTGCGGATGCCGGGATATCGACACCCTCATCGCGATCGTTTCGGTCATCCGCCCGGGTGCTGCCAACACCCTGCGCAAGGAAACCTTCGCCCGCCGCGCCCTCGGCCTCGAACCGCCCTCGTTCCCCCACCTTTCGCTCGAGCCCTGCCTCCGCTCCACCCATGGGGTCATCGCTTACGAGGAACACATCCTCCAGATCGCCGACGCCTTCGCCGGCATGCCCGCCGGGCGTGCGGATATACTCCGACGTGCACTGGTAAAGGTGCAGGACGCTAAAATCGAGGAAATGCGCGTCGAATTCTGCGGCTTCGCCCGCCTCCGCGGGCGCACCGAGGACGAAATCCGGGCGGTCTGGGAGCTCGTCCACGGGTTCCGAGGATACGCCTTCTGCCGCGCCCACTCGACCGCCTACGCCCTCGAAGCCTGGCAGGCAGCCTGGATGAAGACCTACCATCCCGCCGATTTCATGGCCGCCGTCCTCACCCACGGCAAGGGCTTCTACTCCCCGCTCGCCTACTCGCTCGAATGCCGCCTCCTCGGCATCAAATTTCTCCCGCCGAATGTCAACCTCGCATGCAATGGACTCACTTCGTTTCTCCCCGAGGGCCCCGCCTCCATTCGCGTCCCACTTTCCACCATCAAAGGACTCTCACAAAAACTTTTGAGCACGCTCAGAGATCAACAGCTCCTAAAGTTCGCGTCTATCGCAGACTTTGCTTATAAAACAGACTGCATGGAGACTGACCTTCGTCTTTTGCTGCGCGCCGGGGCGCTCGACTCTCTCTGTTTTAGTCGAGCTGATGGAATGTGGAATATTCGTAAATATATAGTCCAAAAAACTAATCTTAAACGTCTTAATATAGTAGATAATTTCTGTGAAATCCCGGGACTAGTGAGCTATGATCCCTCCATCACCAAAGCCAAAGCAAGTTTCAGTGGATCTGACCATAAGGGGATGAATACTTTGACTGACACCACAATACCTGGCCCAACTACCGCTACAAAGATTGAGCGTTTGGAAAGCGAGATGGAACTCTTTGGATTCACCGTTTCCGGACATCCACTGGAGCTCTGGCCGGACGTGGCTTGGGAGACATATTGCCCGATCCGCGAGATCAGCTCACATGCCGGACGACGGGTCACGATCTGCGGACTAGTGATCGCCGACCGCCTCCATCAGCAGAACGATGGGCAGCCGATGAAATTCCTCACCCTCTGCGACCACTCCGGCATGCTCGAGACCGAGATGTTCGCTGCCGCATTCCGCAGATTTGGTCTCGAAACCCTGCGGCATCCGATTTTGGAAATCACCGGCACAGTGACTCCGCTCGAGGCCAACCGGGGTTTCTCCCTGCGCATTGAATGCGTTCGCCGTCCACGCAGCAGGGGCCGCGACGCCTGTTTGGATCGGACGTAAGCAAAGCAGCATCCCTGCATGCAACCCAAACCATACCGGCAAACGGACGGACGGCATCAGGAGGCAGCGCGACCCGTTGCGTTGTTCTTCGTGCTTTCCGCTGTGTATATGCAACTATCCTGATGCTTTCATTTATTTTCATCCTGCATTAATCAGCGATAGCTAGCAAGCAACCTGTTGTGTTTTTTTATGCAAATAATTGTTGACATTTCCCTGTTACCGACGTAAAATGCCTACAAGATGAAAACAAAAACCTATCAGATCCTTGCAGCAGCCTTGATCGCCGGGGTAGTGTCGAATCTATCGGCGCGCGCCGGTTACGTGGACATCACGGTCAACGACGGGAGCCCGAGTTCAAATTACGGGACAGACCCAAGGCCGGGGATCAACGAGTCGGGGGAAGTCACTGCCAACTGCGTGGCCGACGCGAGTTGGGACCTTCGGGCCATGGCCTTTGACATCACCACCAACAAATTGATGGTCGTCAGCGGATTCAATCCGCGCGCGCTCAACGAGGGCATCGGGATCGGTGACATCTTCGTTGACACCAACAACTCTTTCACCGTTCCCTCCCGCCCAAATGTGGGGGACGGCTACTTCACCTATGCCAATTCCGCTGCGGGATACGAGTATGCCATCCATCTCATCGACCCCTCCAACGGAAACCTGAGCTACAACATCGCCGCCCTCAGCGGGGCTTCGAGGCTGCAGTCCACCGGCTACGCTCAAAACGCCTCGAGCGATCCGGCGAGGCTTGTCCCCAGCGGGGCCGACACGATCCTCTCCAGCGGGGTGTTCAGCCTGACAACCAAGACCGATGCACAGGTCCTTGCCGATCTGGGGATCCATATCGGCAACAACGGGGGAACCAACTATGTTTTCACCTTCGATCTCTCCGCCGCTTCTCTGGCCAACGGCGCCACCTTCCGCCTCACCGAGACCTGCGGAAACGACCTTCTGGTCGGCCATCTCGCCGCATCGCCCGTGGCCGCCGTGCCAGAGACCAGCACCTGGGTCATGGGATTCCTCGCTCTCGCCTCTGTCCTCTTCATGCTCCGCCGCAACCCCAAGGCGTCGGCCGCCTAAAGTCTGTCGTCCGAAAACGAGCGCATGCGGGTTGTCGGCAACGGCGTCGGCGACGGCTCGGGAGGTTCGGGTTCACTGTTCGCAGGTGGCGGGGTTAACTCCGGCTTCGCGTTCGGGTCAACCACGGAAAACTTGAATAACATCTCAACAGTCACATCCCTGATTTCGTCAGTGATCGTCACCTTGAGTGTGTATTCCCCAAAGGGATCGGTGTCCTCAATTTTGAGTCCCGCCTTGGCTTTGCAGAGCCCGATCCCCTTGGGCGGAGGTCCGTCCACGACCGGCAGATCCTGCAGTCGCTCGTAAATTGATCCGTCCGGACGCCGGAAGAGAAGAGAGTAGGTGATATCCGCCTTGCCCTCGGAGTTGAGCGTGTGAGTCGAATACATGACAGCCGGGAATACGGTATCCCCACGGTGGAACGACGTCCGCGTCTTGATTGGCGGCGGAAACGAGTTTGACGGCTTCATCCACTCGGCCAAGAAGGTCTTGGGATCATCCACAAGAGCCACCTTGAGGAAAAGTCCATCCTTCGAGTAAATCCCTTGGTCGGCTGACTCATGGAGTCCCTCCTCTGCCCAGACAACCAGGCAGAATGCGAAAACAGAAAACCCGATCACGGCACGGCTCATCAAGGGGCATTTTTACGTGTGCGGCCGACCGGCACAAGCAAAAGTGAGTCTTTCGCCCTTTCGCGCAACGTTGCACAACCGCACGCCACTTCCTCCTCTTCATGCAATACCCCCAATATCTCGAAGGTCTGTGATCTGAATGAGAGGCATTTACCGGATACAACCGGGTGCAAAGATTTAATAAATTTCTATTGACACTTTTTCGATTTTCTCGGAAACACAAGCCCGATATGACAATTAGAACCTACCATGTCCTCGCCGCCACCTTGGTCGCGTTCGCTCTTCCTCTTCGCGCGGGTTACGTGGATATCACGATCAATGACGGAAGCCCCGATTCTGCGCATTTCGGCACGGACACCCGTGTCGGCAGCAACAACATCGCAGTCAATGAGTGGGGCGAAACAGAAGCTGGCACTATCAACAACAACAGTTGGGACCTTCGAGCCTTCTCGATCGACATCAATGCCCGCAAACTGTCCTTTGTTTCGGGCTTTGATCCTCGTCTCCCGCTCGACAATGCCGGGGTGGCGATCGGCGACATTTTCATAGACACAACTGGCGGATTTTCACCGCACACATTCTCGGGTTCGAATCCTGACAATTACTTTAACTCGGCGGCCGGCTTCGAATACGCGATCAACCTTACAAATCCGTCCCATGGCAATTTGGCCTTCGATGTCGTTTCCCTGAGCGGAGATTCCGTGCTGCGCGCCGCAGAATACGCTGTCACCCAGCTCAGCAGCCCAGCGTCTCTCCAAAACTTGGGAAGCGGCAGCATCCTGTGGAGCGGAAACTTCAGCGTGGCCACCAAAACCGATGCCGAGCTTTTGAATGATTTCGGAATTACGTACGGAACCAATGGGGGAACAAACTGGGTCACGACATTTGACCTCCCAGCGTCGCTTTTCACCGCAATCGCACCGAGCGGCGCAACTTTCCGGTTGACTGAGGATTGCGGAAACGACCTTCTGGTCGGCTACCTCGCCCCCGGCGTTGCCGTTGCCCCAGTGCCCGAGACGAGCACATGGGTGATGGGATTCCTTGCCCTTGGAGCGGTTGGATTCATGGTTCGCCGTAACGCCAAGCTTTCCGTCTGATTGCTTCCTGATTCCCGACTCCCTGCCCATCAATCGATGGCAGGGAGTCTTTTTTATCCGGTAAACCCTAGAATTTATCGGTCGGGAGGAATCTGTTCTTTCTGTTTGCGCATTCCCGCCAGGCTCGGGATACTTTAACGCGTTGAAGAAGTTTGATATGATCCCGCTACCCGGTTGGAGCCTTGTTCTGCTGGGCTTTGGGTTCGCCCCGTTGCTGGCCACGTTCTTCTTCGATCTCTGGAAGCAGCCGGAATATCAATTTTTCCCACAGGCACTGGCAGCGGCTGCTTTTCTTGCATGGGATCGTTTGCGGGAAGTCCCCCGGCCGATGCGTGGTGGACACATGGCCCTGACTGCCGCGTTTTTGTTTCTCTCATTTGTTTTGCTCGGCCTCGCCCTCATGTTTTGGTCTCCCTGGCTGGCAATCGTGTCGGCACTTCCAGCGGCGATTTCGATCCTCTGGAGAATCGGCGGCCCGGTGCTTTTGCAGAAAATGGGGCCGGCGCTGGTCATGGTGCTGACGGTGATCCCCCCGCCACTGGGGCTGGACCAGAGGCTCGGGATGTTTCTCCGCGGGTTGGCGACCACCATGAGCAGCCGTGCGCTTGATCTCCTTGGCGTGACCCATTTTGTGACCGGAAACGTCATCGAGCTCCCCGGCCAAAAGCTACTTGTGGAGGAAGCTTGTAGCGGCATCAACTCCATCCTCTTCGTCACGGCGTTCACGCTCTTCTACCTGTTTTGGCGCCGCAGATCCTTACTGGTTATTCTCGTCTGTCTCCCGACTGCGCTGGTCTTCGTTTTGTTCGGGAATGTTGTCCGGATATCCCTCGGTGCCTGGCTCAGGTTTTTCCACGGGATTGATATTCTGACAGGCTGGAAACATGAGATGGAAAGCGTCATCCTGACAGCGGTCTATCTCCTGTTGGTCGTGAGCCTCGAAAGCCTTTTCCCACGCGGAAAAAGCGGCTTGCCCACAATTCTTCCGCCCCGCCTCGAGCCTCCGCCCAGACGCCGGTTTTCTCCCCTGTGGTTCCAGACAGCCTGCTGCCTGTTTGCCGTCCTCGGCGTTTTGTCCACGTTCAGGGGCTGGGAAAAATGGCATGAAAAAGGGGATGGCCTGCATGCGGCGAAATCGGCGCTGAGAAGTGACGCCGTGTTCTCGCTGCCGGACCGCATCGGCGACTGGCGCCGATCGGATATCGGCCCGCCAAGGATCAGCAAAATTGAGACGCTCGGGTTGTCCTCTTCGATTTGGAACTACCAGCGCCCGGGAATGCAAGCCGTGCTGGCGTTCGACTATCCCATCGCCACATACCACGATGTGTCGGCATGCTATGAGGGAAATGGATGGCTCATTGAAAAGAAGGAGCTTTACATTCCGACCACCGGTGCCCCGCCACGGTTTCAGATGCGGATGACCAAGGATCCGGGCATCCGCGCGACCGCATGGTTTTCCACCATCAATGAAAAAGGCGAATGGGTTGACCAAGCGACCGTAAAGCACGATTTCTTCACCCGGCTCGGAATCTTTGGCAGCCAACAGGAAACGACCTACCGCGTGCAACTGCTTCTGCTCGAAAACAAGCCCATGGATCCGGTCGCTTATGAAGCGGCGGCCGAGTTGTTCGAAGCGGCCTCAGCCAAACTGTCGCAGCAGATGCTCCATCAGATCCGGCAATGAAATCCCAACCAAACCCCGCCGCCGCTGAGGAACAGAAATGCCCGCCGCCTCCGGCCTGGCTCAAACTTCCGGCGGTCTTGGCAATTCTGTTCTGCGTTGCCCTGGGTTTTTCGATCGGGCACCAGGATCCCTCCGCCCTGAGCCTGCACTATCGGGATATCGCCCAAAAAGCCCTTGATCAAAAAGATTATCCCACCGCCCTCGTCGCCGCGTTGCGACTTCTGAGTTTCGGCGAGTCATTTCGAAACGAGTCCCTCTTCAAACTGGCGCTGGCGCACCAAGGACTCGGGCAAACCTCCGATGCCTCGAACCTCTTTGAGATGATCGCGCCCCTCGACAAACCGGTTTACGCTCCGGCCCACCTCTTTGTTGCCCGTAGCCTCATCGCCCGCGCCAGCCGATCCCGCCAGACGGAAGATCTGATTGTGGCCCAACTACGCAACGTTCTGATTCTCGATCCGGACTCCGTCGAGGCCAAAGAGCTTCTCTCCCGCCTCAAGAAATGAACAGGCATTCCGGCGTCCGCTTTGTGGGATTTCAGCTCGGAGATCAACTGCCGACAGGCCTGATCTTGGTGGTTTGTGCTTCCGTAGTTCCGAAGTTCCCTCATCTCATCCACGCTATTCGAAGAGACAGATACTCGCCGGTCGGTATATAGTGGATCCGCTGGAATTGATTTATGGTAACCAATACAAAATCCTTCGATGCCGTGGAGGAGTCGCAGTCCGGACTCGCTAAGAAGCCCACGTTTGAGCTGCCATGAATCAACCCGACTTGCGATGAAAGAAAGGATAGCCATTGTCGGCACCGGGGTGGCGGGACTGGGCTGCGCGTGGCAGTTGCGGAAACTGGCTGACATCACGCTCATCGAACGCGAGCCCAGGCCGGGCGGCCACTCGAATACCGTGGAGGTGGAGGAAGGCGGAAAGCAGATTCGGATCGACACCGGGTTTATCGTTTTTAACCAGCCGAACTATCCGCATCTGGTCCGGCTTTTTGAGGAGTTGGGGGTCGAGACGAAGCCATCCGAAATGTCGTTCAGCGTCCAGCACCTGCCCGAGCAGCTCGAATACAATGGCATGGGAGCAAACAAGGTTTTCGCCCAGCGAAGAAACCTGGTCCGCCCGAGGTTCTACCGGCTGCTTTTCCAGATTCTCCGGTTCTTCAAGCTCGCGCATGAGGCTCTGGCAGATCCCGCCACACGGGATTTGACGGTGCGTGAATTCACGGAGAGGCATGGATTGGGAAAGGACTTCCTGGATTTTTATCTGGTGCCGATGAGTTCGGCGGTTTGGTCAACCGACCCGGTCCGGATGCTGGATTTCCCGGCGCACAGCCTCCTGCGCTTCTTCCAGAACCACGGTTTTCTGGGAGTCACGACACATCATCCATGGTTCACCGTCACCGGTGGCGCGAAATCCTACGTGGACAAAATCCTCGAGGCGGTTCGCCCGGTCCGTTTGCCGGCAAAAGTCATCGCCGTCACCGAGTCTCCCGACCACGTCACCATCCGGACGGCAGATGGCCATGTCGAAGATTTTGACCGTGTGGTGATCGCCTCGCATGCGGATGAGGCGCTGGAGATGCTCACAGATCCGGACCCCACCCAGAAGCGGCTCCTGTCGGCATTCGGATACCAGCGCAACACCGTCAGCCTACATACCGATGAATCCGTCATGCCGGTCCACAGAAGAACCTGGGCATCGTGGAACTACCGGATCGACCGGAACGCGGAGGGCAAAGTCCGGGCGACAACCCACTACTGGATGAATTCGCTCCAAGGGGTTTCGAACAAAAAGAACTACTTCGTATCCCTCAACTCCAGCTCGTTTCTTCCCACGGAAAAAGTGCTCTACACAACCGACTACGACCACCCGGTGTATACGTTGGAAGCGATGCGGGCGCAGGACGAACTCCCTTCGCTGAACACACGGTCCCCGAGGCAGAGGATCTTTTTCTGCGGCAGTTATTTCCGCTACGGATTTCACGAGGACGCCTACGCATCAGCGGTGAATCTCTCCGCCTTGCTGAGGGTGTTTCTCAAGTCATGAAGCCAGCGTGCCTGTATGAATGCACGGTAATGCACCGGCGGATTCTTCCGAAAAATCACGCCTTTGTTTACAGGATTTTTTTATTTTTCATCGACCTCGACCGGGTTGCGGATCTTGAAGAAAAAATCCCGGTCTTCAGTTTCGACCAGCCGAACCTGTATTCGCTCCGCTCGGCGGACTACTTCCAATTCCAGTCGGGAGGACTCCGAGAAAACCTGCTCATCTTCCTGCGGAGCGAGGGCTTCGAACAGGAGCCCGCTGGAATCCGGCTGCTCACCCTCCCCCGCTTGCTCGGATACACGTTCAATCCCATCTCCATATTTTTTTGCTACGACGAATTCGGGCAGCCGCTGACATCGGTGGTTCAGGTAGGAAACACATTTGGCGAACTGAAGCCCTACCTGGTCCCGCTCGACGGCGAACGGTTCCATGTCCGGGTGACAAAAAACTTCTATGTCTCCCCGTTCTCGGATCTGGATCTCGCATTCGACTTTCGCCTCGATTTTCCAGGCGAAAGGCTGCGCGTTCAGATTGATGACTATTCCGGAGACACAAAAACCCTGGTGAGCACACTCACAGGAACCCGCAGGGAGTTCACCCTGGGCAACCTCCTTTTCCTAACCTTCAAATACCCGCTGGTGACATTAAAGATCATTTTGCTGATCCACTGGGAAGCATTCCGCCTGTGGCTCAAAGGCATTCCCCACCGGCTCAAAGAATCGGATCCGCACCTTCAACAGGGGGTCTTCCGGGCGAAAGAACGGGGCACAAACAACCCGTGACGCGCAGAGACCCGGGAGCTAGGCTGGCAGCATGAACAAGCAAAATTTTTCTGATCTGGGGCTGTCGCCAGAGGTCCTGAAGGCAATTGGCGACCTCGGATTTGAAGAGCCGGCTCCGATCCAGGCGGCAGCAATTCCGGTTCTCCTTGCCGGGCACGATGTGGTCGGTCAATCCATGACCGGCTCCGGAAAAACGGCAGCGTTCGGTATCCCGGCCATAGAACTTTGCCAAGCCTCCGACCGCTCGGTGCAGGTCCTGATCCTTTGCCCAACCCGCGAGTTGGCAACGCAGGTGGCCGATGAAATCCACAAGCTCTCATCCCACAAGAAAGGCATTCACGCGGTTCCCATCTACGGCGGTGCCTCGTATGAGAGGCAATTCTACGAGCTGAAAAAAGGCGTCCAGATCGTGATCGGAACCCCGGGCCGCCTGATGGACCACATGGACAGAGGAACGCTGGCTCTCGACAAGGTGAAGATGGTCATTCTCGACGAGGCGGACCGCATGCTGGACATGGGATTCCGCGACGACATTGAAAAGATCCTCCAGGCGACACCGAAGGAGCGCCAGACGGTATTCTTTTCGGCCACCGTCTCGAGGCAGATCCGGGAGCTGATCGAGCGCCATTCGAAGTCGCCGAAGTCGGTCAGCATCCAGCAGAAGGAAGTCACCGTCCCCACGGTCGAACAAT
>CAZSDC010000087.1:0-11689 GCA_964605515.1 uncultured Chthoniobacter sp. | reverse complement strand
ATCAAACACTGGGCGTTCAACGACCCGCTGCCCCGCACCGGCAAATACAAGGACGCCCCTCCGAGCCCGGCAGAATACCGCAAGCTCGGCACACGGTTCGTGAAACTGCATCCGGTCACGATCACGCAGAACGCCCGCACGAGCGGCGGCGGCAACGTGGCGCTCGTCCCCACCGAGGCCACGACCGTCGGCCCGCGCGAAACGTGGAAGGCCGAAAAGGTTTCGATCTGGCACCCCGGCCACCACGACAACCCGTTCGGGCTGCGCCTCAGCGCGCTGATGATCTCAAAGCGGATACCGGATTCCAGCGTTCCGATGTCGCTGCTCGCCGACCATCCGAACGTCCACTTCCATTACCTGCGCTCGGGGATTGGAACCGTCGCCGTGGAGATGCACTGATGAAACGCCTCGACCAGAAGATTGCCAACATCCTCCGCGACCCGTCGGGGGCGAAGGATTTCATCATTGCCGATGCGAAGGATGCCGACATGGCATTCGGGATCACAGCCCCGGGTCCGCAGGCAGGGTCCTGTAGGCACGGCTACAATGAATCCGAGGGATGCTGGAAGACACTCGACCAGTATCTCGATCAGGTGCGCGCTGTCATTGCGCAGGATATCGTGGATATCATGCTCCTCTCGGCCTCGAACCTGGAGCGACTTGCGATGCAGGAAAAGCTGTTCGTAAATTCGGCCATCACCCCCGCGGCCCGCGCGAATGACACCTCCGATGTGTGGGCGGTGCGCGGCGGGAAGTATCCGACGGATTATCCCTCGCGTTCGTTCCGGACCGCAAACATCTGCCACATCAAATACGGCAGGATCACGGAGGATTGCTCGCAGCCCTTCACGGGCGCGGACCTTGGCCTCTACTCGATCACGTTCACAAACAACATCGACTGGGATTACAAGGCGCTCAGCGACTTTCACGACTTTCGTCTCGAGGCGGAACGCAAGCATTTCCGGTATTTTCTGGAGGTCTTTAACCCGAATGTGAACCCGGGAATCCCCGACAAAAAAGTTGCCGGATTTCTCAACGACCACATTATTCGGACATTGGCCGGTGTCACGTCAGTCGGAAGGCCGATTTTTCTGAAAATCCCCTACAATGGCCCCGGGCCGCTCGAGGAACTGGTGGCGTATGACCCCAAGTTGATCGTGGGCATCCTTGGAGGGAGTTCCGGCACCACCCTGGACGCCTTCCAATTGATTCACGATGCCCGCAAGCACGGGGCACGTGTGGCGCTCTTCGGAAGGAAAATCAATCTCTCCGAGCACCCGCTGGCCTTTATCGAGCTGCTGCGCCGGATCGTGGACGGGGAGATTCCCCCGCTGGAGGCGGTGAAGGTTTACCACAGCGTTCTGCAGAAAAGTCAGATCCGCCCGCAGCGCACGCTCCAGCAGGACCTGCAACTCACTGCCAACAAGATGAGCTACAGGTAAAATGAAAACCTTGAGCGCCCTCCGCGGCCTGGCATCTCTGCCAAAGGCCCCGGCCCCTGTGGTTGTCGGATTCGACGGGTTTGTGGATGAGATGATTAGCGTTGTCGCGGAACGGACGTCGCTCGATGACTTCGTTTCAATTCCCGACATCCCGACCTTCGGAAGCCTGATCTCTGCCGCTGCCGGGCACAGCAGCCTGCGGGAAATCGTCGTCAATGCCGTGCAGCCCGGCGGCTGCGCTGTGAACCTCGGGGATGGGCTCGCGGCGCTGGGGGGTTCCGGGTCGATTGCTTCGCGACACTCGGGGAGCCCGTGCATCCGGCATTCCGGGAACCTGCCTCCCGTTTCAGGAAAGCGATCTCGTGGGGCCGCGAGCCGGGACGCACCCTCGCGTTCGAGTTTGCCGATGGCAAGTTGATGTTCAGTTCCGTCAAGCAACTGGCGGAATTCACTTCGCAGGATGTCTCCCGGCGGCTTGAAGATGGGGCCTATGAGGTGTCGTGCCGCGAAGCGGCGATCATCGCATTGACCGATTGGAGCCTCTACCCGCACATGACAGCCGTCTGGCGGATGCTCCACCACGAGGTCTATTCGAAGCTCGCGCACCGGCCGCATTTTTTCATCGACCTGGTCGATCCCTCGAGCCGTTCTCACGCGGACATCCTTGCCATGTTGGAAACGCTGCCGTTTTTGGAAACCTGCGGCCCCCGTCACCCTCAGTCTCAACGGCAACGAAGCCAGCATCCTCGCCCGGCTGCTTGGCCTTGAACCGGCGCAGGAGGAGAACGAATGCCTGCGGCTGGCCGGAGAGTTGGGCAAAAAGATCGGTGTCTCAACAATCGTGATCCACAAACTGAAGTTCGCGGTATCCGCCGGACCCGACGGCGGTTTTTTGACGCAAGGCCCTTTTTGCGAGCGCCCACTCAAGAGCACGGGAGCAGGAGACCGTTTCAACGCCGGCTACTGCCTCGGTCTTCTGGCCGGGGCCGCCCCGGAAGATTGCCTCATTCTCGGCTCCGCGGCGTCCGGGTTTTTTGTCCGCAATGCACAAAGCGCAAGCCGCGACGAATTGATGCAGTTTCTTCGTCAATCAGCCACCGGCACAATCCCGTGAAGGACCTTTTGAACAATTGCCGCCGGGGCGATGGTTCTCCCTCCCCGGATTCTCACGACAATCGCCCGAGACCTTTTCGTGAAAATCATCCGTCCAATTCTCGCCGACTTTGACATCGGAGATCGCAATGCGATCCGCGCCGCTTTTGCCGATGCGCCAACCCTTCAGATGCAGGAGGCGTGGCGCGACGCGCCCGCGGAAAAATTTTTGCCCGCCCGCGTGAGCATGGACTGGCGTACAGATCGCCTCCTGGTTTTTAGTGAAGTGACAGACGAGCAACTCTTTACCCAGGAGACCGAGGACTGAGGGCAGAGCGTCTCCAAAGTCAGCCCCCGCTCTTGTTGTCCGGGGAGCCGAAGGATCCCGTTACGGTTTTCGCGCTTCTTTTTCCCAGATGTCTTGGAGCCGGTGTGCCCTGACCTCAGAACGGCCGAATGCGAGTATCGGGCAAATAAGTTATTCGCCGAAGCGCTGGAAAGGCTTCCAGATTTCTCAAACCGGGTTGCTCCCCGGAGAATGGGGAAATGGTATCGAAGGGGGTAGGTTCTTCGCCGTTGGGGTGAGAGCGAGCCCCCCTTCGGAGGTCTCCTTGAGGGCACGGGGCATTCGTCTGCCGATATCCCGCATCGCGACCACCACATCATCAAGCGGGACAACACACCGGACGCCGGCCAGCGCCATCATGGCGGCAAGCATGCTGTGGACCGCGAACATTCCATTCCTGCTCACGCAGGGCACCTCGACGAATCCGCCGATGGGATCGCAAACCATCCCGAGAGTGTTCATCAAGGCAAAGGCGGCCGCGGAACACGCCTGCCCGGGCGATCCCCCACGGGCCTCGGTCACGGCGGCAGCGGCCATGCAGGACGCGCTTCCCACCTCCGCCTGGCACCCCCCTCGTGCGCCGGAAAAGCTGGCGTTTTTCCCAATCACGACACCGATGGCTGCAGCGGTGAAGAGAGCGCGGGCCGCCCCCATTTCGTCCAACCCCTCGTTTGCTTCCAAATCCAAAAGACAGGCGGCAAGGATGCCCGATGAACCGGCGGTGGGCGTGGCGACAATGCGTCCGAACTGGGCATTGTGCTCGAGCACGGCAAACCCATATGCCGCAAGCTTGGCAAATCTTGGGCCGAAAAGCGGACCGTCCGTCGAGGAGTAATCCCAGAGGCGCCTGGCATCCCCGCCGGAAAGTCGGCTCGCCGAGAGTTCCCGGATCTGAAGGCCGTCCCGAACCGCCTGACGCATGAGGCGATACTGTGCGGCCATGCGTTCGAGGAGTTGCGTCTCGTCGCAGTTCTGCA
The DNA here is from genome assembly GCA_964605515.1 of uncultured Chthoniobacter sp. Lineage (GTDB taxonomy): Bacteria > Verrucomicrobiota > Verrucomicrobiia > Chthoniobacterales > Terrimicrobiaceae > QYQL01. The sequence continues at coordinate 7,832 of CAZSDC010000087.1, read as the reverse complement.
AGCGGGCTTCGCGCGCCAGGGAGAGTTTCCACAAGGGCCATCCCTGCGATTGGGCAAGGTCGACCATTTGCCGCTCGTTGTCATAGTCGAGGGATTCTGGCTCTTCCATATGCTAAAAAACAAGCCGCGGAATTTCGCGCAATTGGCTGATCTCCGGTAATCGGTCGAGCAGGCTTCGGCAATCGGCCGGGACGGTTTCATCCGTTTCCACGAGCGTGAGGGCTTCTCCTTCCCGCCCTTTGCGGGTGGTGCGAATCGTGGCGATATTGATTCCCGCACACGCCAGCAGCGTGGTGATTTTGGAAAGAAATCCCGGACGATCCTTGTGCCACATCACCAGCGTGATCAGGCATCCGTCCACTCGGGCTGTGAAGCCGTCTATGTTCAGGATCTCAATGCTGCCGCCGCCGGGCGAAGAGCCGGTGATCGTGCAGGTGGCCGCCCTGTCCGCGCTGAATACCGTCAGACGGGCGGAGTTGGGATGGACGTCTTCGCCGAGATCGACCGCCTGGAAATCGACGTGGAGATTTTGGTGTGCGGCCGAGTCCAGCGCGTCCTTAATGCGGGGGTCATCCGGCTGCCAGCCCAAAAGGCCGGCGACCAATGCCCGATCCGTGGCATGTCCGGCCCCGGTTGCCGCGAAGGATCCATGCAAAGCAATGCGGGCCTCTCCCGGCTCCGCGCCGAGAAGCGCGCGGGCAGCGAGTCCGATCCTCACCGCTCCGGCGGTATGAGAACTGGAGGGACCGGTCATTGGCGGGCCAATGATCTCGAAGGCGGAATACTCGCTCATGGCGACAGCCAGCGTTCCCGATTCTGTGCGACGAAGTCGTCATCGGTGAGCCACGGATAGGCGAGGGAAACGCGCGTGATTTCTTCCGCCTGCCCGGACGACAATACCTCGTCAGGGTTCAGGCAATTTGTGGTTGGCAGGAGCCCCTGGCGACGAAGGACTTCATGGATGCCGGGAAGGCACCCTCGGAATCGGTTGGCCGCATCAAATATTGCCGCATTCGCGTCGGTGAGGGCTGTGTTCTTTTCAAGCCATGAAATGGGAACCTCTTGCTGCTGGCGAACGAGTTTGAGCGCTTCCAGCAGTTCTACCGCCCGCTTGGTCCACACGCCGAATTGTCCGAGCAACCCGCCTGCGATGAATCGCTTGGATTCTTGGAAGTGCCAGGGCGTCAGCAAATCGAGAATAATATTGTCGTCGTTTCCGGTGTAGAGCGAAATGTCCTCCCGGCCAGAGGCGGCCAGTGCCCGAATGACATCGATTGTCTGATAGCGGTTGAACGGCGCCATTTTTACTGCGACCACATCGGGAATTTCCACGAAGGCCCGCCAAAAATCGTATGGCAGGATAAGCCCGCCCACGGCGGGTTGGAGGTAAAAACCCACCAATGGGATCTGCTGCGCGACCTCTTGGCAATGGGCCAACATCTCGGGTTTTGACGCGCCGCGCATGGCCGCCAGGCTCAACAACCCGGCATCATAGCCCAGATCTCTGGCCAGCCGCGACTCCTCAACGGCCTGGGTGGTTTTTCCGCAAACGCCGGCGATCAGGACAAATGGCCGGTTCGCTTTTTTTCGCAACCGCCCGGCTTCCTGCGCAGCCAACTCGAGCACGGGCCGGAGCAGCGCGTGCTTTGCCTCCCGGATTTCAAACTGCGTGGAATGCACGGCCACAGCCAAGCCTCCGGCTCCGGCCTCAAAGTAATACCGCACCAAGGCCCGCTGATGAGGGACCGACCAGCGACGGTTTTCATCCAGTGCCAGCGGAAGCGCGGGGATCGCCTGGCCGGCCTTCAGGTGGGAGCGCAAATTAGAAATTTCCATCGCGCCTTTCAAATCCGGTGGGCTTGTCGAATGTCGGCCGGCCCTGCTCCAACCAGGCGGCAACCCATTCGATCATCTGGTCGATGCGGGTCTCGGGCGGCCCGAAAAGCCGGTGCGAAAGGGAGGCGTCGTTGAGCCAGGCCGTCTCCGCCTCCTGTCCGGTGATGATCGCCTCGCGCCCGAAAAGCTCACCGAACCGCCCAGCAAGATCCCGCACTTTCAGAACGTCGGGACCGGTGACATTGAGGACAAAGGTTGCCGTGCTCGCAAGCTCATGCGCCCTCAGCGTGTGGGCGACCGCATCCCGCTGCCAGATGAGATTGACGTATCCCATGGTCACATCCAGGGGCTCGCCGAGCAGAACCTTGCGTCCAATGTCCACAAGCACCCCGTAACGAAATTCGACCGAATAGTTCAGGCGGATCAGTGCCAGTTGCGTTCCGAAATCCAGTGCCGCCCGCCGAAACGCCTGTTCCCGGCCCAGGCAGGATTTGGCATATTCCCCGGTGGGCTCTGTGGCCGAACCTTCGCTCGATCCGGTCGAATCAACCGGAGCAAAGGAATACACGCACCCCGTGGAAAATGCGGTGATACGGGATCCGCTGAAGTGGCTGGCCACCATCTCCGGCATCTCGATGTTCATTTTTTGCAACACTTCCGGTTGCCCGGCTGTGCCGAACTTCGCTCCCGCCATAAAGAGGATGTTCCCGGCTTGTGGAAGGGACTCCAACGCGGAATAGTCGGTCAGGTCGCAGGCATGGGTCTCGATCCCGAAGCGATGGAACTCCTCGCGGTCATGAACGCTCCGGAAGCGCGACACGGCACCCACCAGGGATTTCCTTCCGATCGCTCCCAGCGCCTTGCGCAGCATCAGGCAAACATGAAGCCCCATCTTTCCCCCGGCTCCCAACACCAGAAAATCTCCGGGAATCCGGTTGATGCTTTCCACCACCTCCGCGGGTGGCTCACTGAGAAAATCATCCGCTTGCTCCGGGGAACAGGGACTAAGCCGGGTGGTGAGAAAACCCATATATGGTAACCTTTTAGTTACTTCGTGGTTGCTTGTCAAGGAGTGAATGGGCTCCCTCTCCCGCCGGCCACGCGCAGAATGACGGCATCGTCGGTCGTGCCCCGGTAGAAATTCGAGAAGCCGACCCGCACGAGCCACCTGCTTTGGCACTCACGGGGGAAGAGACGGACAGCGGATAGGTTGCCTGCCCCGCTTGATCGCATAGGCGATCCGGCGGGTTTCGGCTTCCTCGGGAGTGGTCGGCCGCGCCCTGGTGGCGAATCCCATCGGAGACGCCGAGTCGGTAGCCACGCGGGACCGTTGGACCGACGCCCCGCTCTCGGTCTGCCGCCACCACAGCGATCTCGACCGCAACGTCACCACCGGGTGCTACGTGGCCGATCTCGCCTCGGGAAGTGTCCGCCTCTGGGCTTCCCGCACATGCTCGAATCTCGTCACCGAAGCCCGCCTCGAGCGGCCGCCGTCACCCACTGCCCCCGTTTAAATCCTAGGACTACCATATTATGTGTTCATTTTTGGCTAAAACCTCCGGATATCTTCCTGTGCAATCTCCGATTTCGGGCTCGTGAGGCGGGGTCTTATCGCACGCGAGAGGAGGCGGGCCGTATGCTTTCTTTTTGTTCCTGCTAAGGATTCTCGCCGGAAATCGCAATTGTGGCACAAACCTTGCCTCATATTCTTTACACTAAATCCTAGCCATACATGCTTTTTTTACAAAAACCCATTGACTTCCCTCCGCGGAAACCAGAAATTATCCCTGTCTTTAGAAAAAACCAATTCGGTTTCCCACTCCCCGCTCTATGAACAAATGTCACTCTCACCTCAGGGCGGCCTTCGGCCTCGCGTTGCTCTCCCTCCTCGCCCCTTCCGCGCAGGCCCAAAATGCAACGTGGGGCAACACTGGGACGGACTGGAATACGGCCGGAAACTGGGTTAGCAGTATTTCACCCGGCAGTAACGGTACCGCGACGTTCAACGGAACAGTAACCAACCAGCCGAATTTGAGCCTCAATGCCACGATCTTGGGTCTCAACTTCGCCACGGGCAACTGGACCGTCTCGGCAAACACGAACACCGCGCTCACCCTGCTCAGCACCACACTCAGCGGCAACAGGTCGGCGATCTTCTCAAGCAACACCAGTGGGAATAATACCATCTCCGCGCCCATCGTGCTCGGGGCGGCGAACGGCACCACCCAGGTGTTCGATGTCACCACTGGAGCCGGTAATAATATCTCCATCTCCGGGCCGATTTCCAGCACGAATAGCCCGACGCTTCGGTTTTCCTTCATCGCGCGCAGCGGTTCACTCCCCAGCATCACGCTCTCCGGGAACAACACCTACACAGGCACCACGGAAATCAATGGGCAGCAAGGGGGCGCATACCTCCTGCTCAACAACGCCAATGCCCTGGGTGGCGGAGGGAATATCACCTTCGTCGGCAGTGGCACCGCCAGTGGAATCCTGCAATACTCCGCAAACAACACGGTGGACTACTCGGCCCGCTTCAAGAACAGCACCGGGACCATCAGTATCTTCAACGCCGCCGCCGCCGGTGCCATCACCTTTGCCAGCTCGATTGATTCGTCGAACACCGGGGGTCTCTTCCTCCTGGGTGACGGCAATAAGACCCTGTCTGGAGCGAATGCATACTCGGGGGGCACTACCCTCGCCAACGGCAATTTGTTTCTCGGCAATAACTCGGCCCTGGGCAGTGGCAACTTGTCCGTCACGAACAATAATTCCCAGGTTTCCGCCAGCATCAACAATCTCTCTGTAGCCAATGCGATATCCGTTGCCTCTGGGGTTAACGCGAAAATTAACAGCGCGGCCGGATCAAATAATTCCACCTACTCCGGCCCGATCAGCCTCGTGGCAGCCAGTTCAACATTAAGTCTTCAGACAGCTGCCAACACGGTGACGACGTTCTCCGGGAATATCACCGGCTTGGGAACAATAACTATTTCCGCTTCAGCCGGCAATAGCACGTTCATCATCAGTGGAAATAATAGCTACTCTGGCAATACGACTCTGCAAGCGGGGACATTGCGCATCGGCAACAACAATGCTCTCGGCACCGGCTCTCTCAATATAACTGGTTCCTCTACAGTCGTGTCTTCCGATAGCACAACAGCCCGTACGATCGCGAATGCCATCAGCCTTCAAAACGCAAACCCTACCATTGGAGATGCGACTAACAACGGCACACTGACATTCAACGGAAATGTGACATTATCGGCTGCGTCGCAATTGACCATTCTCAGCGCCGCCACAATCAATGGCGTGGTCAGCGGCGGCAACCTCACCACCGGCAGCAGTAGCACCAGCACGCTCACCCTCGCCGGCAACAACACCTACACCGGTTCCACGAATATCAACAACGGCGGGCCCATCATTGGCATCGGCTCCAACGCATTCGGAAGCACGTCCGGCATCACGATTGTCGGAACCACCAGCATTCTCAGCCTGCGCGGGGACACGAGCACCAACTTCCAGAAGGCAAGCGATAGTTCGCTATATGCAGTCACGACTTCGGCAAGTGGCGGCACGATCAACGTGGACCAAGCAACCGGAGCAGGAACAGCGGCGAAGACGATGACGATCGGGGCCTTGACGCTCAATACAGCTGCCACCAACCAGACGAACTTCACCGGAGGTAACAATACGAGCCTCAGTGTCGGGGCCGTCACCTCGGGAAATGCTACAACTGCAACTGGCACGGAGACATTCAATAACACGATCGGAGGCGGGGGATCGCTCACCTTGGCCAGCATCACCACACAGAGCGCTGGCGTGCGAACGCTCAGCTTCATTGGCTCCGGCAACACCACGGTCACAGGGAACATCACCTCGTCTTCTGGAACAGCAGCCGTGACCATTAATAATACCGGCACCACCACGTTCTCCGGCAACAACACCTACACCGGCACGACAACGATCAACGTCGGCACCCTGCAATTCGCCAAGCAAGTCTCGCTCTACGGGAACAACACGGCGAGTTGGACATCAGCAAACATCACCGTCGCAAGCGGAGCCACTGCGGCCTTCAACGTCGGCGGCACCGGGGAATTCACGAGCACAAACATCCAAACGCTCGTCGCTCTCGGCAACTCGACCAACGGATTCAAGAGCGGATCGAATGTCGGGCTGAATACCACCGCCGGCAACTTCACCTACTCGAACACCATCGCCAATCCAAACGGCGGCGCGAACAGCCTCGGCCTCATAAAACTCGGCAGCAACACGCTCACACTCAACGGCACGAACACCTACAACGGCACGACGACGATCAGCGCCGGCACGCTGCAAATCGGCAACGGGGGCACGACGGGCAATCTTTCCACCTCCAGCGCGATCACCAACAATGGCACCCTGGCCTTCAGCCGCAACAACACGATTACCCAAGGCACCGACTTCGCGAGCGTCATCTCCGGAACCGGCAATGTGATCCAAGCGAGCACAGGAACTTTGGTGCTCTCCGCCAACAACACCTACTCGGGCGCAACCAGCATTCAAAGCGGCACCCTTTCCTTCAACGCCGGCAATGCCTCTGCCAGCGCCACCCAGTCGCTCGGCACAAACGGCACCGTTAACATCGGCGTGGCCTCGACCTCCAACGGCACCCTGCTCTACACAGGCGGCACTGGCACCCTGGCCAAGACCATCAACGTCCTCGGCAATGGTGGCGACACGATCCAGAACAGCGGCAGCGGCCTGCTGACTCTCTCCGGCACGCTCACCAAGAACGGCACGGTGCTGAACTTGAAGGGCGGCAGCAGCGGCATCAATGTGACGGGCACGATCGCCGGTGCAGCCGCCAACTCCGACCTTGTGATCAACAATGGCACCGTGACCCTGAGCGCCGCCAACAGCTACAACGGCCCGACCTCGGTGAACTCGGGTGCCACGCTGGCGCTGGGCATCAACAACGCGATTCCGAGCGGTTCGGCGGTCACCCTCGGGGACGCCACCACCAGCGGCACGCTGGATATGGGCAGCTTCACCAACAGCATCGCAAGCCTCGCCTTCGGCGCGGGCAACGGCACCTTGAAACTGGCGGCCAACCAGACCGGCAGCGCCCAGCTTGCCGCCAGCGGAACCGTGGCGCTGGGCTCTGGAAACACGATCAACCTCACTGGCATGGGCACTTCCGCCGGGGTTTACAAACTGGTCAGCGGCAGCAGCCTCAACGGCACATTCACCACGGTGACCGGCTTGGACAGCGCGTACCTCCTGCGCTACGGCACACTCACTGCCAACGAACTCGACGCGCAGCATAAAGCCACGATTGGGACCATTACCGGCACCCCGGCCGCCATCTCCATCATCACCGGCGGCAGCACGGGAGTGACCGCGAATGTGACCAATGGCGCGCCCTCCGGCTCAACAGCACTGGCATTCACCGCCACCGGCGGCACGAATATGAGCGGCTCGGCAAGCGGCAACGCGACGGCAGGCTCAAGCGCGAATTCCGGCAGCGGCCTGAGCTTCACCGGAACGACCGTGGGGGCCTCGCAAAACGGCACCTTCAATGTGACGGCGGGAGAAACCACCAACAGCGGGCAAAACGGCACTGTGAGCGTCAATGTGTATGACCACGCGAGCGGATCGGTCGGCAACTCCGCCCTCGCCCTCGGCAATGTGCATGCTGGCTACGCCAGCCCGGTGACGAGCACCAGCGTGAGCGCCACAAACGCCAGCGGCTACCGTGTGGACCTTGCGGGAAGCACCTCGGCAATCGGCCATATTTCCCTCAGCAGCCTGAGCGGAATCGCCGCAGGGAACAGCGGAAATATCACCGCCACCCTGGCGACCGGACAAACAGCCGGAGCCATCAACCAGGCGTTCACCTACACCTTTGCGGATAGCTCCAGCCTCAGCGGGGCAAGCAGCAATGTCGGCAACGCCACCCTCACCGTCACCGGCGGGGTCTATAACCTCGCGGCAGCGAACGCGACGCAGACGGT
>CAZSDC010000086.1:0-11737 GCA_964605515.1 uncultured Chthoniobacter sp. | reverse complement strand
GTCAATCCCGAGAACGGCCGCATGGTGGTCATCGAGATGAACCCTCGCGTCTCCCGCAGTTCGGCGCTGGCCTCGAAGGCGACCGGATTTCCCATCGCAAAAATTGCGGCGAAACTGGCGGTGGGCTACACGCTCGACGAACTGAAAAACGACATTACGCGCGAGACGCCGGCTTGCTTCGAGCCCTCGATTGACTACGTGGTGACCAAGGTGCCGCGCTTCACTTTTGAGAAGTTTCCGCAGGCCGACCCTACCCTGACCACCCAGATGAAGAGCGTCGGGGAAGCCATGGCAATCGGCAGGACGTTCAAGGAATCCCTGCAAAAGGCGCTCCGCTCGCTCGAGATCGGTCGATTCGGGCTCGGAGCGGATGGCAAGGACACTTCGCCGGACCTCTCCACGATCAAACAAAAGCTGCGGATCCCCGGGGCTGATCGGATCTTTTTCATCCGTTACGCATTTTTGGCTGGGCTCACCGTTGAAGAGATTTTCGAGCTCTCCAAGATCGACCGCTGGTTTTTGGAACACATCCGGCTGATTGTCGTTGAGGAGGAAAAGATCCGGGAAAACAAGACGTCTCCCGATTTCCGTCGGGCAAAGAAATTCGGTTTCTCGGACCGCCAGCTTGCGCACCTCACCGGTTCCACCGAGGCAGAGGTGCGAAAACAAAGGAAAGCAGCAGGCGTCGTCCCGACTTATCGGCTTGTGGACACATGTGCGGCAGAATTTGAGGCCTATACCCCGTATTACTATTCGACCTACGGCGACGAGGACGAGACGCGGAAGAGCGACAGAAAGAAAGTGCTGATCCTCGGTGGCGGTCCGAACCGGATCGGGCAGGGGATTGAATTTGACTACTGTTGTGTCCATGCCGCATTCGCGCTGAAGGAGCTCGGCTGGGAAACGATCATGGTCAACTCGAATCCGGAGACCGTCTCGACGGATTACGATACGAGCGACAAGCTCTACTTCGAGCCACTCACGCTGGAGGACGTGCTGAACATCTATGAGCGTGAAAATGCCGATGCCGTGATCGTGCAGTTCGGCGGACAGACTCCGCTCAACCTTGCCGCCGGGCTCGCCGCCAACGGTTGTAACATCATCGGAACGCAGCCCCGCAGCATCGAGATGGCCGAGGACCGCAAGCATTTCTCGGCGATGCTCGACAAACTTGGCCTGCGCCAGACGCAGGGGGGGACGGCCACAAACGAGGAGGAAGCCGTCGCTGTCGCCTCCCGCATCGGATACCCCGTTCTCGTCCGTCCCTCATTTGTTCTCGGCGGCAGGGCAATGGAGATTGTCCACGATGAAGCCGACCTGCGCCGATATATTCGCACGGCTGTCGCCGCCAGCCCCGAGCGTCCGGTGCTGGTGGACCGTTTCCTTGAAGATGCCACCGAGGTCGATGTGGATTGCATCGCCGACGGGGAAACCTGCGTGATCGGCGGGGTGATGGAACACATCGAACAGGCCGGGATTCACTCCGGCGACAGCGCATGTGTGATCCCCAGTTTTTCGCTGTCGCCCGAAACGATCTCGACCATCAAAAGCGCCACGATTTCTATGGCGAAGGAGCTTGAGGTTCGAGGTCTGATGAACGTCCAGTTTGCCATCAAAGACGAAGATGTTTACATCCTCGAGGTCAATCCGCGTGCCTCACGCACGGTTCCGTTTGTGAGCAAAGCCATTGGGGTTCCGCTCGCGAAACTGGCCGCGAAGATCATGGCCGGGGCCACCCTCAAGGAACTCGGCTTTACTGCAGAGAAGATCCCCAAATACTATTCGGTCAAAGAAGCCGTTTTTCCGTTTATCAAATTTCCTGGTGTGGACATTATTCTCGGACCGGAGATGCGCTCCACCGGCGAGGTCATGGGCATCGATCCCGACCTTGGTATTGCCTACGCAAAAAGCCAGATGTCCGCGCAACCGCCACTGCCGACAAAGGGGAATGTTTTTATCAGCGTAAAAGACTCGGACAAACCGGCTGCCCTCGAACTCGCGCGGGATTTTGTGACTTTGGGTTTTAAGATCCACGCGACCTCCGGCACGGCAAAGCTTCTCGAAAATGCAGGCGTCCCCGTAAAAACCTTGCTGAAAATCCAGGAAGGCCGCCCGAATGTTTTGGATCTGATCAAAAACGGTGAGATCCATTTCATCCTCAACACCCCGAGCGGGCAACAGCCACGCCGGGACGAGGTTGTCATTCGCAGTGCGGGTGTCACGGCACGGGTGGCGACCATGACGACCCTGCGCGGAGCCCGAGCCAGCGTTGCTGCCATCCGTGCCATCCAGCAGGCGGGCTACGAGGTCAGGAGTCTGCAGGAGTATCACGCGTGCTAAAGGACCACTGAAGGTTTCTTCTTGCTTCCAGGCTGGCTTTCGGATTAGAAAGCACTCTGATGAAAGCTGCCGCCCTCATTCTCATGCTGGCATTCGCCGCCACGGCGTTTGCGGATATCCAAGCTCCTCCCGCCTCGGATTACGGTCCGACGCGCAAGCTGGGGCGTGGTCTCGCGAACATTGCCTTCGGGATTACCGAGATCCCGGACAACATCGAGGCCGTCAACTACACAGAAGGCAACGCGGCCGCGTGGAGCTATGGTTTGGTGCGCGGTGTGGGCCGCTTCCTTGCCCGCGCGGGCTACGGGGTTTACGAGGTTGCTCTGTTTCCGTTCCCGACAAAGAATGGCACGTATTATCCCGCTTATCGCAGCGATATTCCTTGGATCAATTCCGGCTACCAGGAGTTTCCGCCGGAGCTTGGATTCGACACCCGATACAACTACTCCAGGTCCTACCAACGCAGTCCGAACTGACCGGAACCGAATCGCGCTTTTAACGGCCGCCCGCAGATACTCTGTCGGCGGCCGTTTTTTATGGTTTGGGAATCCAGTCCGTCTCCTCCACTCCGGCGAGATGATTCTCATACTTTGCGAGCAGGTAGAGGTAGTCTGAAAGCCGGTTCAGAAAGATCATCGGCGCCGGGGGGATCGGTGCCGGGATCTCAACCATTAGGGCCTCGCGTTCGGCTCGTCTGGCTACGGTCCTTGCTATGTGGAGTTGGCATGCGGCCGGGGATCCCCCGGGAAGCACGAAGTTCTTTTTCTGCGGGAGCAGCGCCGAGATCCGGTCCATCTCTTCCTCAACCTCGCAGATGTCGGCCTGTGCGATACGCGTGTGTTGACCGGGCTCAAGAACCGTGGCCAGGTCCGCCCCGAGATCAAAAGTCCTGGCCTGGAGAGCGAGAATAGCTTTCTGCACCGGCTGAGTGGGACCGGCTGCGACAGCCGCCCCGAGGATTGAGTTCATCTCGTCCAAAGTGCCGTAGGCGGCGACGCGCGGATGGGTCTTCCGGACCCGCTCGCCCGAAAATAGGCCAGTCTCTCCGTGGTCGCCGGTGCCGGTGTAAATTTTCATGAGGCCGTTTGAATCGCATACAATCCGACCTGCTCCAAGCTGGAAATCTTCGCCGCCATTTGTGGAAAAGCGGCGGATTCCCTTGACCGGAGCGCGCCGGCGAAGGAAAACAAACGGACGATGATTTCCTTGTCAGTGCCGGTTTACAACGAGCAGGACGCCCTCCTGCCGCTTTACGAAAAAGTCAGGACTGTCATGGACAGGCACGGGGTGCCGTGGGAGATCATTTTTGTTAACGATGGCAGCGTTGATGGGAGCGCCGGGATCCTCGATGAAATGGCAGCTGCGAATCCCCGGGTGAAGGTTGTTCATTTCCGCCGCAACTTCGGACAGACCGCCGCCATGATGGCCGGGTTTGATTTTGCCAGCGGTGACACAATTATTCCTATGGATGGGGACGGGCAAAACGATCCCGAGGATATTCCCCGGATGCTGGCGAAGCTGGACGAAGGATATGAGGTCTGTTCTGGTTGGCGCAAGGACCGTCAGGACAATGCGCTTCAGAGGAACTTTCCGAGCATTCTGGCCAACAAATTGATCTCGGCTGTCTCGGGCGTGGACCTGCACGATTTCGGTTGCTCCCTCAAAGCCTACCGCGCGGAGGTGATTAAGGGAGTCCGGCTCTATGGCGAGATGCACCGGTTTCTGCCCATCTATGCGAAGTGGCACGGCGCCCGGATCTCCGAGATTCCAGTGAACCACTATGCTCGAACGTCCGGCAAATCCAAATACGGGCTGGAGCGCGTCCTCAAGGTTCTGCTCGATTTGGTGACCGTGAAGTTCCTCGACAAGTACATGCTCAAGCCGATGTATCTTTTTGGGTTCTGGGGGCTGATCTTTTTTGCCGCTGCGTTTCTTTTCACAGCCTGGACTCTCTACATGCGGTGGCAGGGTTGGTATTTCACATCGACCCCACTGCCGATGATGGCGGTATTTTCGTTCATGACCGGCATGATTTGCGTTCTCATGGGTCTGCTAGCCGAGATGATCACTCGCACGTTTCACGAGTCGCAAAACAAATCCACCTACTTGGTCAGCGGGACCAGGAATCTGAACGGGGTGCCAGGGGCTCACTGATGTGCGGGATCGCCGGCTTCCTCGGCATCGGTGATCGGGCCTCCCTCGAGGCGATGACCGGGTGCCTGGCACACCGCGGGCCTGATGCGGAGGGATTTTTTATCGATCCGGACCACGGGCTTCATCTCGGGCACAGGAGGCTTTCGATCCTGGATCTCGGGGGAGGCGCACAGCCGATGTCCTCGGCGGATGGACGGATCGTGGTGGTCTTCAATGGCGAGATTTACAATCATGCTGAGCTTCGCAAGGACCTTGCCGAGAGGGGGCATGAGTTTCAATCCGACCATTCGGATACCGAGGTGCTGCTTCATGGCTGGCGGGAATGGGGAGAGGGGTTGGTCGGGCGGCTGAATGGCATGTGGGCGTTCGCAATCTGGGATCTCGATCAGAGGCGGTTGTTTCTCAGTCGTGACCGCTTCGGGAAGAAGCCGCTCTACTACTTTCAGCGCGCGGGGACATTTGGGTTTTCCTCCGAGCTCACCTCGCTCCTCAAACATCCGGCGGCACCCCGCAACCGCTCTGAGATTGCCCGGGTGAAATTCTTTGCCCATGCGCTGATCCCGGCGCCGTGGTCTGCCATCGAAGGGATTTGGAAGCTGCCGGCTGCCCACAATCTCGTTGTGGAGGAAAACGGTTCAGCCTGCCGGGTGTCCCGGTATTGGCGCTATGTGATCGAGCCTGCGGAATCATCCTCGACCGATGAGGAGCTTGCGGACGAGTTGCGTGAAATCGTTCTCCGTGCAACCCGCCGTCGCCTTATGGCAGACGTGCCGCTCGGGATATTTTTGAGTGGCGGAATTGATTCTTCCTTCATTGCGGCTCTGGCGGCGAAGGAGATCGGTGGTCCCTCGCTCAGCACTTTCACCATTGGCTTTACCGAACCCTCGTTTGACGAGTCAGCGCCGGCGAAAGCCATGGCTGTGCACCTCAAGACCAGCCACCACGAGCAGATCCTGAATCTCGACGATGCGCTCGCATTCCTGCCGGAAATCTTTGACCTTCTTGACGAGCCCCAAGGCGACGGATCGTTGCTGCCGACTTGGCTGCTCTCGCGCTTTGCACGCAGCAAAGTGACGGTGGCTCTTGGCGGCGACGGGGGGGACGAACTCTTTGCCGGCTACGACCCTTTCCGCGCCCTACGCCTTGCGGGCCTCTACGAACGTCTCGTGCCGAAGCCGATTCATGAGGGACTGCGCATGTTGGCAGGCTTTCTCCCCGTCTCGCATGCCAACATCAGCATCGATTTCAAAATCAAGCGCACGCTGCGCGGGCTGAGCCATGATGCGCGGCTCTGGAATCCGGTGTGGCTCGGGGCGCTGGAACCATCGGAACTCGCCCGGCTGACCGATTCGCGCTTTGACATTGAGGACATTTACGGCGAGGCGATCCACGCATGGGAAACCTGTCACAATGACGATCCCGTGGACCGCAGCTTGCAGTTCTACACCGAGATCTATCTTCAGGATGGCATCCTTCAAAAGGCTGACCGGGCCAGCATGATGAATTCGTTGGAAGTCAGGAGCCCGTTCCTGGATCTTGAGGTTGCAGACTTCGCAAGGAAGCTTCCGCACCGGTATAAACTCCGGGGCAATGTCACCAAGTATCTTCTCAAGCTGGCTGCCGGGCCATTGCTGCCGGAGGCGATTGTCCGGCGGAAAAAGAAGGGCTTTGGATCCCCGCTCGGAAAATGGCTGCGCAGCGCCCGCTTCGCGCCCAGGCCTGAAAGCGACATAATTCGCGAGAAATTGGCCGGACACCTGAGTGGGCAGACGGACGAGCGGCTGTTTCTGTGGTGTGAATATGTGTGGCAGGAATGGCTGGCGCGCCGGGGTGGGGAGGTGGCGGTGTGAAAAAGGTTCTTCACGTCATTGACAGCCTTCATCTCGGAGGTGCCCAGGAAGTAGTGTTAAATCTGGCCACCGGCGGCGATCAAAAACGGTTTTGCCATGAAGTCGCCACGATGCACGGTCGCGGAATCTACTGGGACCGCATGGCTGCAGCAGGGATCCCGCTCCACTCGCTTTCGCCAAACAAATTTGTTCCGTGGTATATGGCCAGCCTTCCTGCGCTTTTATTGAAGGGAAAGTTCGACATCCTCCACTGCCACCTGGTGGCGTCAAATATCCTCGCCAAGCCGTTCGGGCGGCTCTGCCGGGTGCCTGTGATATTGAATCACGATCACACAAACGATGATTACCGCGCAAGTCAGCGGGTCCGGCTGGCACTGGACACGCTTTCGAACAGGTTCGCTTCGCACATCATCACGGTTTCGGATTCATGTCGGAGATTTCTGATAGGTCGCGAGGGGGTGCCTGCGGAAAAAATCACACTCATCCAAAATGCCATCGACCTGGGGAGGTTTTCGGCCGGATGTGGAACGCGTGCTGAAGCCAGAAAATCGCTCGGGCTACCGGCGCATGGCCCGGTCGTGGCCGGGGTCGGCCGCCTCAACCCGCAGAAGAATTTTTCCCTCTTCATCCGAATTGCCGCCGAAGTTTTGAAACGGCATCCGGATTCCGTTTTCCTCCTCGCAGGAGAGGGGCCGGAGGAAGGGAAGCTCCGGCAACTCGCGCAGGAATCCGGGCTGGGGGGTCGGCTGCATTTTTGCGGATATGTCCCCGATACCCGCCAAGCCTATCTGGCGGCGGACGTTCTTCTGATGCCGTCTCTTTTTGAGGGCCTGCCCATGACTCTTCTCGAGGCCATGGCGATGCGGGTCCCAGTGGTGGCTTCGGCGCTGGATGGAATTGCCGAGGTTGTTGAGGACGGCCGGGACGGGTTTCTAGTCCCCTCCGGCGACGCGGCAATGTTCAGCGATCGGGTCTGCCGGTTGATCGATAATCCAGATCTCTCCAGTGACGTCCGGGCCGCAGCTTCAGAGAAAATCTCGCTCAGGTTCTCCTCCGTGCGCATGTGTCGTGAGGTCGAGGCGGTTTACAACCGTTACCTGCCATGAAAATCCTCGTCCTGTGTTACGAATACCCGCCGATCGGCGGTGGTGGCGGACGTGTCGCCGCACGGGTTGCGGAGGGATTGGCGAAGCGAGGCCACGAGGTGCGTGTCGTCTCCTCTGGTATGGATCACCTGCCCGCTAGCGAAATCATTAACGGTGTATTGGTCCTCCGCCCGAAGTCGTTCCGTCGGCGTGAAGACACCTGCTCCGTGCCCGAGATGGCGCTTTATCTCGCAACAGCCTTCCCCGCTTCGCACCGGATTTGCCGGGTGTGGAAGCCCGACATTATTCACGCCCATTTCGTTGTTCCCACCGGCGCGCTTGCCTTCGCGCTCCACCAGTTGACCGGAATTCCCTACGTCCTTACCGCTCATCTTGGCGATGTGCCAGGGGGTGTTCCCGAACAGACGGACGGGCTCTTCCGGTTTTTGAAGCCGGTCATCCAGCCGATCTGGAGAAATGCTGCGGCCACCACAGCGGTGAGCACATTCGTGGCGGATCTCGCGAAAGCTGCTTCCGGCGTGGAGCCGTGTGTCATCCTCAATGGAACCGATCCTGTCTCGACCCTGATGCGGACCGCTCCCAATTCCCCTCCGCACATTCTCATGCTCGGACGGTTGAGCGTTCAGAAAGATCCGCTCCTCGCCATCCGTGCCCTCGCGCTCATACGCGATCTCGATTGGACGTTTGAGGTTATCGGCGAAGGTCCGTTGGGGAGTCAAATGCGCGACCTCGCGCTTGCCGAGAACATCGCGGAGCGGATCAAATTTTCCGGCTGGCTCGGTGCCGATGATGTCAGCCGCAGGCTGGGAGCGAGTGACATCCTGCTCATGACTTCCATTCATGAAGGTCTGCCTGTTGCTGGGATTGAAGCCCTCCACCACGGTCTTGCGATTGTGGGAAGCCGCATAGGCGGGTTGACGGACATCATCGATGAGGGGATCAATGGATTTCTCGTCGAGCGAACGCCGGAGGCATTCCGGGACAAGCTCCGCCAGTTTGTCGCCAATCCGCATCTCCTACAAACATTCCGTTTAGCTTCGCGGGAAAAATCGCTCCTCTTCCGGATGGATGATCGCATCGCAGACTACCAAGGCGTCCTTATCCGTGCCGCCCGCTTGTAGCGGCGCTCTTTGACTGTCATTGGCTGGCTTGGGGGGGGAGATGCGATTGCCCGAACCTCGACGGGAGAATCATTGAATTTCCTGAAGAATTGCGAAATGCTGTTTTTGCATGCGCCTCCCGGACACTCACCACCTCACATCCAGGCTCTCGAGGTTCCCGCTTGGGACGGTGGCTTTTGTCGGCATCGTGAGTGCTCTGGTGTGGGCTTATGGGCGATTCCATCAGAAGCCGGTCCCGTCGCCGGCCCGGCAGGCGGTGCAGCTTCCGGCCATTCGTCCGAGGGACACAGGAAAATATGTGCGGGTGCTCTCAATTGATGGGGGGGGGATGCGGAGCCTCCTGGCCTTGAAGTGCCTGGAGTATTTGGAGAAGCGGAGCGGACGGCCTGTCTGCGAGCTGTTTGACGTGATGGTCGGGACATCGTCCGGGGCCTTTGTCGTGGCCGCATTGTCTGTTCCGCACGACGCCAACACGCCGCGATTCACCGCCGCAGAACTCATCAAGGAATTTCCGAAACTCTGGGCAAAGACCCTGAAAACCCCGCCCATTCACCCCATCCTTTCAATCGATGGGAGGACCGCTCCGAAATACCTGACCCGTGTCAGGCAGAAGGTCTTTCAGGAGTTTTTCGGTGAATCTCAAGTCGGCTCTGCTTTGACGACGGTGATTCTGCCCGCCTATTCGACGCGGGAGCAGGTTCCGTTTCTCTTTGCGAGCGACATGGGGAAGAGCTCATCGTTCTCCGGATCCAGTGGTCGTGCAATCACGGAGGCAGGAGACTTTTTTCTGGCGGATGCGGTGACGGCGGCGACCTGTAACCCGGCCGTCTCCGCCCCATCAAGGATCACGAACTCCACCGGCGACCAGACTGAGACACTCGTTGGGGCGGAGGTTTTCGCCAACAACCCCTCGCTCCTCGCCCTGAGCGAGGCCCTGCTCCGGTATCCCGGCAAACAATGTGTCGTGATCAGCCTCGGGGCCGGGGTCTCGCCGGAGGTTCCGCAGGATGCCTCCTCCGGCTGGAGAAAATCCGGCAACCCCGCTGAAATCATGCGCTTTGCCACCGAGGCCTCGCAATTCACAACCGCCCAAATCACCTCGTCGCTGCACCGGTTCGGAAGCGGGCCGGTCGCGGCATACATCCGCCTCGACATCCCGCTGCCCACCACCGTTCTCCCCGCCGATGATGGCTCGGAAAAAAACGCCAAGGAACTGATTGCGCTCGCCGAAAAACTCACGGCAGAAAAATCCGCGACCCTCGACCGCACAGCCGATTTCCTCGGAGCCAAGTAGGCGTATTGCTCCCGCGGGCAGGCATCCGGAGAGGGGAACAGCTCAGCTAGTTGAAGGCCAAAATGTCACAGAGAATGTTTTCAAGTTGCCCGCAGCTTGAGAAAACGGGACTTTCACTCCGTGGAAAACGGAAGAGCAACACGGGTGGGAGCAAAATGTGATCCCGGCGGCTGCTTGTGGCTAAGGCTCATTCAAAAGCCGTGGGCCATGGGATTGCTTCTGGCCTGTGTGGCCTTCGCGCTTTACGAGCCATCGCTCCACGCCGACTTTGTCTGGGACGGACGTGCGGTAATCCTTATTAACCCCTACGTGCATGGCTTGCAAAATTTGCCGGACATTCTCCTGCTTCGCGTGATGCATCTCGACGTGATGGACAACAACCGGCCGGTTTTTCTTCTTTCCACAATGCTCGAATGGTGTGTCTGGGGCGCGAACTCCTTCGGATATCACCTGACCAACGTGTTGCTGCATGCGCTGGTGTGCGTTCTCCTGTTTGCATTTGCGAGAAAACTCATGAGCGGGGTGACCCTGTGGGTGCCGTTCTTTGCGACTCTTGTTTTCGCCGTGCATCCGGTGAACTGCGAGGCGGTGGCCGAGATCAGCTACCGCAAGGATTTGATCGCTGCGGCCGGGATCCTGGCTGCGCTGAACTTCGCCACAACTTTTCAGCCGGAATTTTCGCGCAGGAATCTTCTGCGCGGAGCCGCCTGCGTGCTCAGCCTTCTGCTCGCGGTCGGGGCGAAGGAAAACGGTGTTGCGGGGCCGTTTGTCCTGGGATGCTACTGGATTTTGTTCCGCCGCGGCGAACCACTCCGCGGATGGCTTGCGTTGCTCTTTGTATCCCTGCTTGTTGTGGCCACGTTCCTTATTGCGCGGTTCACACTGCCTCCTTGGCCTTCCATGTTTTTTACCGAAAAGCCCGAACAGCTTGGAGGCTCATTAGTTCAGACGCTGATGATGCAGTTGGGCATTTGGGCGTTTTACTTCCGCCAGATCATCTGGCCAGTGGATTTGTGCGCCGACTACACTTCCGATTCCCTGCGCAATTTCCCCATTTGGGCCGCAATCGCCGCTTTGCTTGCCGTCGTCGGGGCGCAAATTTATGCCTCTGTCAAAAGCCGAGTGGCCTGTCTTGGCGCGGCTCTCTTCTGGCTCTCTCTGCTTCCGGTTTCCAATTTCGTTCCTCTTTACCGTCCGATAGCTGATCGATTTTTATATCTGCCGATGTGCGGGGTGGCGTTGATGCTTGCCGCGCTAGGCGGCATCGAAATGCTTCGATCGCGTTCGGCGGCGGTCGCTGCGCTTGCGGTATCATGTGCTCTTGCGGTGGCGACCTGGCATCGAGAGAAGGTCTGGGAGAGCGACTACGCCCTCTGGAGCGCCTCCGCTGCCACAAACCCGCTCTCTTTCACCGCCGTGAACAACCTCGCCGAAGAGCAGTTGAACCGGGGAGATTATTCTGGAGCCGTCGCAACTGCGCAAAGGGCCATCCGTCTTTCTAACGGCTACAAGGCGGAGCCCTATGCAACCGAGGCAGTCGCATGGAATCTCTTGGGTCGGCTCTCAGCAGCCGACTACGCTTTCTGCAAAGCCGTGGAGATTGATCCGCGATACCGGAAGCCGGAGGAGTTGGTGAAAGCCCTGATCATCACGGAGGAGGAGGCGCAGCGGCTTGAGGTGATCGCCCGGAGGAATTATTGACCGGCTTCTCCGGGATTCAGGCTGCAACAAGGCGCTTGATCTCCCGGCTTGGCGTGGACCTCTACAGCGCGAGCGCTGCGCGTAGCCCCGATTGGCGAGCGCAAAGGATGACTCGGAAGCCGAGAAGGGCAAAACGGCTCTCCATCAAACAATGGGGACAGGGGGGAAAAG
>CAZSDC010000085.1:0-11874 GCA_964605515.1 uncultured Chthoniobacter sp. | reverse complement strand
CGGCGGGAGGGAGACAGTCGGCGGAATATTCCGCCGACTGTCTCCCTCCCGCCGGAAAAATCAATTCCGGAATGCAGGCGTTGTCTGAACGGGAGGCAGCGGGGGCGGCCAGATCTTACAAAGATTCTCGCAATCGGAAGCGGATGGTTTTAGTCTGATGACCTCTATGAAAGACATCTTCATCGGCACCGACAGCGGAGCCACAACCTGCAAGACCGGTGCCGTCTATGCCGACGGCAAACCTGTTTCCCTCCACTTGGCACAAAGCTCCACGAACAGCGAACTCGGGACGTCGGTCGTCATCGAGGGCTGGGTCGCGGGCGTGGAAAAATTTCTCGCGGAGAACAAGCTGGTATGGGGTCAAGTCCGCGGCGTCGGCCTCGCGATCCCCGGCCCCTACCAGTCATACGGTGTTCTGGACCGCACGCCCAACCTGCCCCCTTCGTTTGCGGGGTGGGAATTCCATGCCGAGTATTCGCGCGCCCTCGAGAAACAAGCAGGACGCCCCATCCCGCTGGTGGTGGGCAACGACGGAAACTACGGCGGGGTTGCCGAAGCCGCCCAGGTCCGCGGAGACAAAAAGGCCGGTGTGATCATGTTGGCGCCGGGTTCCGGGCTGGGAGCCGCCTACATCGACCCGAACGGGCTTCCGCTTGAGGGCGACGCCTTCTGCGGGATGGAGGCCGGCCATATGCCTGCGCCGCTCCATCTGCTCGGCCTCCCGGCATTCACCTGCGGGTGCGGCCGCGCTTGGGGATGCTTCGAATCCTACACCGCGATCGCCGGCCTGCCGCAATTTCTGGACTACCTGCTGCCGAAATACCCCGACCACGAACTCGCGAAACCGGGGGTCGCGCCGAAACAAAAGGCGCTGTCGCTGCGGGGGCTCGCCCAGAAAGGCGACCTGCTCGCACTTGAAATTTTCGACATCCAGGCCAAGGCGCTCGGTCTCCATGTCGCAAACCTCTCCATCGCGCTCGACGCAACGTATGTCGTGATTGGCGGCGGGCTGATCGACCCGCATTCCACCACCGAGGAATTCCGGGCACGCTACCTCGGCGGGGTCCGCTCCGCCGCCGAGCCCTGGCTCTATCCGCTCCAGCGTCAGACGATCCAAATCGTCCCGGCAAGTTTGGGCGAGCTGTCGCAAGCGATCGGGGCCGCCCTCGTGGCGCTTTACACCTCACGCAAGTAGACGGGCTAACAGATTTTTCTGGCTTCGATCAGGTAGTTCCAAGCGTGGCGACCCGATGGGACGCGGTAGGATTCTGCGGTATCCGGACCGCAACTCGCCGTGCCAAGCCCCCGCTGGCGGTAATCCAGGCTGAGAATGGTTTCCCTCCGCGGCTGGAGCTCGTGGGTGTGGGAAGCCTCGAACAGGTCGCCGGCCGTAAAGTGGCTTGCGGAAAATTCCAGCGGCCCCAGCGCCAGAATGCGAAGCGACGCGCGTCCGTTGTCGAGGGAAAGCCATCTGGTATCGGCGTGGTTGCCGTGTTCTTGCGGAACGATATACGGAACGTATTGGTCGGAGACGCTGCCGGAATACCGGTCGATCATCGCGGAACGCTTTCTGTCGCTGTAATTTTCAAGCGGCCCGCGACCGAACCAAGTGAGATTTTCGTAGCCCGGCGCCAGCACGAGCCGGACCCCGAGACGGGGGAGATCGGCTGCTTTCTTGTCAACGAGGAAAACATTCTCCACCAGGATCGTGCCATCGGGCCGGATCGTATAATGGTGACGGTGCCGGATCGCAGTCCGGGAAACCAGACAGGCGGCGACATGTCCGCAGCTGACGCGAATGTCTCCGGATTTTGTCTGGATCACGCGAAGCGGTTCAGGAGTGATGACAGCCGTTGGAATTCCGGCGGCCAGCCATCGTCCGAGCGGTTTGCTGCCCTGGCCCGACCAGCCCTTGATTCCGTCATTGTCCGTGGCGGCCCGCCAGATCTGCAATTCGGGTCCGGAGACCAGGATGTCCTCTCCATCGGAGCGGAATCCATCAAGCCGGGACGCGGCCTTGGAAAAGCCGATCTCGAATGACTTCCCGCGGATCCTCAAGCCTTCGGGCAACTCATCGAGCTGGAGAGCGTCCTGCTGCCGGCGGATGACGGCGGGAGGCAACACGCACGGAGCTCCACCGACCGCAACCTGATCCCATCCGAGAATGTGCCCGCGCTCGCACCACGCCGTCCGCCGGGCCGCCGAATACCAAAAACTCAGAAAAGCCTCCTCCCCTTTGCCCGCCTGGAAGGCAGGCAGAGGAACCGTCAACATGGCAGACTGCCCGGAAGGGATTTTGGCAGCGGGCAGAACCCCCCGCGCCACGGATTTTCCTGAAACCTTGAGCTCCCAGGAAATCCTGATCCAGCCAGAGTCCACAAAACACTGGCGGTTCCGGATCTTCACCAACGACTTTTTGCGATCAAAAGAAACGGTTTTGACCGGCTGGGCGAGATGCTTGAACTCCGCGAGTCCGGGGTGCGGAGTGCGGTCGGGCCAAACGAGCCCGTCGCAGCAGAAATTCAGGTCGTTTGGCGTGTCGCCGAAGTCGCCGCCGTAGGCCCAATACGGCCTGCCATCGGGCGTGTGCTGCAAGATCCCGTGGTCGATCCATTCCCAGATGAAGCCGCCCTGGAGTCCCGGATGCTTTTCGAAGAGGTCGTAGTAATCGGCCAGCCCGCCATTGCTGTTGCCCATCGCGTGGGAATACTCGCACATGATCAACGGCCGGCGGCGGTCCGGATGGTTTTTGTCGGCAGCCCATTCCACGAGCGTCTTCAGCTGCGGATACATGGGACAAACAATGTCCGTGACCTGCGCTCCGGCCTCGTAGACAAAGTTGCCAGGCTGATCCTTCTCGCTGAGGCCCTGGACCCAAGTCCCTGGCTCGTAGTGGAGCGGGCGGCTGCCATCCCGCGCACGGATCCAGGCGGCCATGGCATCCTGGTTGGCGCCGCTCCCGGTCTCATTGCCAAGCGACCAGAGAATGATGGACGGGTGGTTCTTATCGCGCTCGACCATGCGGACGGCGCGATCCAGGAACGCCGCAGCCCATGCCGGCTCGTGCCCGAGCGTGTGGTAGTAGGCGTGGGCTTCGAGGTTCGCTTCATCGATGACGTAGAGACCGAGCTCATCGCACACGTCGAGCCAGTAAGGATCATTGGGATAGTGCGAGCAGCGCACGGCATTGAAATTGAAGCGCTTCATCGTCAGCGCATCCAGCCGCATGGTCTCGCGATCCAGGGCTTTGCCTTTTGTCTCGTGGTGGTCGTGCCGGTTGACCCCGTGAATCATCACGCGCTTTCCGTTGACCAGAAGCTGGCGGTCGCGGACAACCACGGAGCGGAAACCGACGCGGGTGGCCGTGGACTCAACTACGCGCCCGTTTTGATCCTGAAGTGTGACGACCACTTTGTAGAGGGATGGAGACTCTGCCGACCAGAGCAGCGGCTTCCTCACCGGCTCATCGAAGCGGGCCTGGAGCCGAAAGCGTGAACCGGGCGAGCCCACCGGCACAGGGCGAAGAAGAGGTTTGTTGAAAACTGATCTCCCCGCCGGATCGAACAGCCGGGCCGTGACGCTCCAGCCCTCTTCAGGCTGCCCGGAAAATCCGACTTTCACCGTCAACTTCAGGCGCCCGTCGCGGCAGTCGTTTTCCAGATTTCCCAGGGCAAACACGTCGGAGATCTGCACCGGGGAAGGCGAATAGAGATACACCTCGCGATGCAGTCCGGCCATCCACCACTGGTCCTGATCCTCGATGAATGTAGCGTCGGACCATTTGATCACCACGGCACAGATGGTATTCTTCCGGCCGGAGTGAACGTGGGCAGTGATGTCGAATTCAGACGGCAGACGGCAGTCTTTTCCCATGCCTACAAACTGCCCGTTCACGTAAACGCAAAGCATGCTCTCCGCCCCGCCAAAGTGGATGACGGTCCGGCGCCCGTTCCAATCTTTTGGAATCTCGACCTCCTGGCAATAAATGCCGGTCGGGTTGAGTTTCGGCACAGAGGGAGGCTGGTTCATGAACGGCATGTTCACGTTCGTGTAATGTGGGTTGCCGTAACCTTGGAGCGTCCAGTTTCCCGGGACTGCAACCTGATCCCACGAGGATCGGTCCGTGTCCGACGCGACATCCGCGACATTGGCATCTTCAGGTTTTTGATGGATGCGGAACGTCCAGTCACCGTTGAGCGGTTTGAACCATGGAGACCTGCAGCGATCCAACGTTTTGGCGCTCCCGGCATCAGGAAACGGGTAGAGTGTCGCCCGCATCGGAAGACGGTTGATGGCGGTGAGAGCGGGGTCTTCCCAAACGGGAGTGGAAAAAAGCGGACCGACCGGGATGGAGCGCATATCGGGATACTCTCCACCCGAAGTTGGCCCGTCAAGGACGGGCAATCGCGAGGGAAAAAGACCCTTCCGGGTTCAAGCCGGCTTGCGCATGAGCCAGTAGATCTCGCCAGGCCAGCCGGGGAAAAGACGGCCCCAAAAAAGGTTGAAGCGCATCCATAAGGCCGAATTTTCGAGCGGGCTTCCCTTGCTGCGCATGAAGAAAGCGCCGCTGTAAAATTCCGGCACGAGCCCGGCGTCGTGCGCCATCTGGCGAACCCGGCCCGGCGAAAACACGCTCACATGGCCCATCGGCCCGGCATTCGGCCGAACCTGCTTCTCGCGAATGCCGGCCAGGCAGCCCGGCACCACGGGAAACCCGCCGATCAGGGAGCCGCCGGGAACAATTCCGGCCGCGATCTTCCTCAATGCTTCCTCTGGCTCGTAGAGGTGCTCGAGCACATGGAGTAGAATCGCGCAGTCGTAGGTGCCCGGCAGCGCGAAGTCACGGTCTTCGAGGTTCGCCTCGTAAAAGTCCGCATAGCCCGCCTTTTTCAGCTTGTCCGTGAGCATCACCGCATCGACGGCTGTCCATTTCGACCAGGAAACCCCGGCGGGCGCGGAAGTCACAAACTCGAGCATCTGTCCCCGGTGAACCCCGATCTCGGCCACAGAGAGAGGCCGTCCCGCACGCAGGCATTCCTCCCGGAGCAGTTGGTAGCCGAACCAGTAGCGAAGCAGCCGGAGCGGATAGCGGACAGCCTTTGCTTCCGGTGGCATGCCGAAGCGCTTGGCGCGGACGGTCGGATTGTCGGCCAGAAAACCGATGTCCCACCTGGATGTGTCGTGAGTCTTCAAAACGGTCCGGCATCGTGTGCACTTCGCTTTCTCCGGTCAAGCGCTTGCTGAGATGAAAAGCCTTCTCCCACGCAAGGAATCCATTCTTTCCGGTCAGGCGGATTCGTCAGTTGGAGCAGGCGCGACGAGGGAGCGGACGGACCCGTCGGAGAATTTCGTTGTCAGGACATCCCCCTCCGACAGGGAGGAGGCGCTGCGGACCAGCTTTCCGTCACTCCCGAGCGTCAAGGTGAAGCCGCGCGCCAATGCGGCCGTCGGGCTGAGCGCACCAAGGAGAGCGGCATTTTTTCCAAGGCCGGATCGAGAGCCCTGCAACCGGTCATCACAGACCTGCTTCATCGCGGAGCGGAAATTTTCCAGGCGATGAATCGCTTCGGAAATCCGTTTGTCCGGGCTGCATGCACCGAGCACGACTGATGCCCGCCCGAGAATCAGGCGGCGGTCATTGATCCAGCCGGCGGCGCCCCTCTCGATGTCGTCGGAGAGCCGGTCGAGGTTCTGTTGGTGTTCCCGAATCGAGCGTGCAGGCTCGGAGAATAAAGCCGTGCGGCAGAAGCTCCCGAGATGGTGCCGGATCATCTCCAACCTCGCCACCATGGACCGGCGCAATCTCGACGACACCTGCACGAGATGCTCCAGCAACTCGGCGGAATCCGCGGAGAGAATTTCGGCGGCAGCACTGGGGGTCGGGGCCCTGACGTCAGCGGCAAAATCCGAGATGGTAAAATCAATTTCGTGACCGACAGCGCTGACCACCGGCACCGGGCTGGCGGCAATCGCCCTCGCCACCGCTTCTTCATTGAACTCCCAGAGATCCTCGAGGCTGCCGCCGCCGCGCGTGACGACGATCACATCGACCGGGTCGATACCCAGGCCGGCCGCATCACCGAGAGCCCTGACTGCGACGGCGATTTCCGCGGCCGCGCCCTTGCCCTGAACCCTCACCGGATAAATCACGACAGCAATCCCCCGCTGGCGCCGGTCGAGGACGTGAAGGAAATCCCGGATCGCCGCCCCGGTCGGCGACGTCACAACTCCGATCCTCCTGGGGAACTTCGGCAATGTCCGCTTGCGCCCAGCGTCGAACAATCCTTCCGCCGCGAGCCGCCGCTTGAGCACATCAAATTTCGCCTGCAGGGCCCCCACTCCGAGTTCCTGCACCTTCCGGACGATGATCTGGTAGTTTCCCCGCGCCTCATAGACAGTGATCTGGCCGAAGATCTGAACCTGGACTCCATCGGCAAATTTGACCCCGCGGAGTTGCGCCGCCTGCCCGGCGAAAAGCACACAGGCGAGTTGGGATGACGCATCTTTCAACGTGAAATACACATGCCCGGACGCCTGACGACGAAGATTCGAAACCTCCCCTTCGACCCACACCTCGCCCAAGCCGGCCTCGAGAAGCTCACGAACCTTGCGGGTGAGGGCTCCCACGCTCAAAACCACAGGCTCCGCGACCACCGCCGGGGCCGCAGGTTCGAGAGGTCCACCTTTCAAATCAAAATCCAGCTGCACACCCGAAGAATGTCCGACATTGGCACTCCCTTGCAAGCCGGTCCTAAAATAATGGGGGAGGAGGGTTATTCCATGGATCACCCGCGATTCCAGACTGCCGCTAAACACTCGCCCGGCGAGGATCCCGACACCTATCACGACGAGTTCCTCACCCTTGTTGAAATAACCAAACGCCTAGCAGGAAGCAGATAGGAATATCCACGGATTGGGTGATTGCTGCCCGCGCCTATTCGTGGTTTGCTCGCAGTCTGATGACAAACAAATTTTTGGCAGTTGCGGAAGAAGCCGCCCAGGCGGCGGGCGGTCTGTTGCGGTCTCAGTTCGGCCGGCCGCTGACCGTGGACGAGAGCCTCGCCCACGACATCAAGCTGGAGTTGGACAAGCGGAGCCAGGCGCTCATCGAGTCGCTGATCCTCTCGCGATTTCCCGACCACGCGATCTACGGCGAGGAAGGGATCCGGGGCGACCAAAACAGCGAGTATCAATGGGTGCTCGATCCGATCGACGGCACCGTGAACTTCTTCTACTCGCTCCCGCATTTCGCGATCAGCATCGCCCTCCGCCAAAACAAAAAGATCATCGCCGGCGTCATCTACGACCCGATGCGGGATGAATTATGGTCGGTCGCCAGCGGCGGTTCCCCCACCCTGAACGGACAGCCGATCCGGGTCAGCGAGCGCACAAGCCTCGGCGAGGCGATCGTGTCGGTGGGCGTCGCCAAATCGCTCGATACGATCAACACCGGCCTCCCGCTTTTCGAAAAGATGGTCCGCAGCGCGAAGAAGTGCCGGATGATGGGCAGCGCCTCTCTGGACATTGCCTATGTGGCCTGCGGCCGGCTGGATGCCTACATCGAGAGCGCAATCAGCCTCTGGGATGTGGCCGCTGGCATCCTTCTCGTCGAAGCCGCGGGCGGCACGGTGAAGCTGACCCCGCATGAGGATAATCCCGACAAGTATGCCATTGTCGCCACAAGCGGAAAAATCGATTTGTCATGATCGCCACCGGAATCGGATACGACGTGCACCGGCTGGTCATGGACCGCCCGCTGATTCTCGGCGGAGTCCGGATCGAGCACTCCCTGGGACTGGAGGGACATTCGGACGCGGATGTCCTCTGCCATGCGATCGCCGACGCCCTGCTCGGGGCCGCCGGGGAACCGGACATCGGCCACATGTTTCCGAATACCGATCCTTCGATCCGCGGCATCAGCAGCCTGGAAATCCTCCGCAAAATCCGGGCGCGGCTGGATGAGCTCGCTGTCACGATCCACAATGTCGATGCGACGCTAATCGCCGAGGAACCCCGCATCTCCCCCCACCTCGCCGCGATGAAAGAAAATGTGGGCAACGCCCTCGGTCTGCCTGCCTCGCGGGTCGGGATCAAGGCCACCACCAACGAAGGCATGGGATTCCCCGGCCGCGGAGAAGGAATGGCCGCCCTCGCCACCGCCTGCGTGGACCGCTGATCGAAAAAACTACCGGGCAGGATTATTTTCCGCAGGCGAGGATTTCGGCAGGGGGAGCCACACGATCAGCGGCAGGCCGAGGAGCAGGATGATTCCCGCAAAGACCAAGGAATAGGAAATTCCCACGTGGGTGGCAACCCATCCGTTCCACGCGCTGCCGATCCCCATGCTGCCTTGGAAAAACACGAGATAGAATGACAGTGCGCGTCCCCGGATAACCTCGGGCACGGAGACCTGCACGGCCACGTTGAACTGGATCAGGACGGCGACCCATGCCAGCCCGCCGGCAAACAGTGCCACGAGAGCGACAGGAAAGCTCCGGACGGTGCCTAGGCAAATGAAGACCAGCGAGAGCAGAACGATGGCCGGCCCCGCAATCCGGTCCGGATGCCACC
Source organism: uncultured Chthoniobacter sp. (assembly GCA_964605515.1). Taxonomy (GTDB): domain Bacteria; phylum Verrucomicrobiota; class Verrucomicrobiia; order Chthoniobacterales; family Terrimicrobiaceae; genus QYQL01. Next base: position 3,303 of record CAZSDC010000085.1, on the reverse strand, counting down.
GGTTCCGCAGCCCGGGAACAAGACCTCCGGTGACGATGGATCCGAGGCCGAAGGCCCCGAGAAGAAAGCCGTAGCCGAGGGCGTTGGTTTTCAGGATTTCCCGCGCAAGGAGCGGGAGCACCGCCCAGATCGCGCTCGCGGCAAAGGCAAACGCCGAAACACGCAGGAGCGGGGGGCGCATCACCGGCGAGAGGAACGCGAAAGCGACCCCTTCCCGCAACGTTCTGAGAACGGCTTTCTGAGGGCGCTGGAACGGAGGGCGCTTCCAAGCCGCCAGAACAAATACCGTTCCAAGAAAGGAGGCCGCGTTCAGGAAAAAGACAACCGCCGGCCCCTTTGCCGCCACCAGCAAGCCCCCGAGTGCCGGGCCGATCGAACGCGCGCTGTTAAAGCTCATGCTGTTCAGCGAGACCGCCGCAGCGACCTGGCCGTGGGGCACCATCTCCTGAATCTGCGACTGCCATGCGGGCAGGTTCAGGGCGCTGAAGAATCCGAGGCACAGGGTCAGCCAGAGCAGGATCGCAGGAGAGATGTGACCGGTGACTGTAAAGATCCCGAGCGCGGCGGCGGCGATCATCATGCCGCTCTGGGTGGCGATCAGGATGCGGCGCTTCTCGACCATGTCGGCCAGAACGCCGCCTAGGATTCCCGCAAAAAATGTCGGCAGAAATATGCAGGCCGGAACCAGCCCCACGAGAAGGGGCGAGGAGGTCATCGAAGTCATCAGCCAAGCCGCTCCGACGCTGTGCATCAGCGTTCCGATGTTCGAGAAGACGGTGGCGATCCAAAGGGCCCGGAACACCGGATTGGCAAGCGGGGCGACCAGGGGTTTGAAATACTTCACCAGAAAAAGCTGATGGCGAGGACGACAAAGACCACCGCGCTGATCAACGCATACAACCGGTTTTTTTCCAGAAGATAGCCCGCTCCAGCGAGGAGGACGCGGACGGGCGGGTTGAGGAGCAGGAGAAAAATTCCGATCATCGCGAGGCTCCGGCGTTCACCGGCTTCATGCAGATCCAATGCGCGCCGAACCATGCCGACGGGATTCTCAAGGTATTTCGGCTCACCGGAAAAAATCTGGTCGCCCGGGTTCTCCCCCGTGTGGGCGGAAAGAAACCAGACGAGACCCGCTGCAATAAGAACTGCGGAGACCATAGTGCCCACGATCATGACCTGCGCGAGGAGAGTGGAGAGCCTGTTCATCGGAGTCCTTGGCGGATCATCTGCACCGCGATGACGGAGACCGCCCCCAGGAAAATTACGCGAAGGAGCCTGACGGGGGCGACCGTGAGCAGCCTGGCACCGACGAAGGCTCCGGCAAGTACACCCAGAGCCACTGGCGAGACCAACGCGGGGTCGAGATATCCCTTCTTCAGATAAACTCCCACGCTCGCGGCAGCGGTGACCCCGATCATGAAATTGCTGGTGGCCGTCGTGACTTTAAACGGCAGCCTCATGATCTGATCCATGGCCAGCACCTTGAACGCCCCGGACCCGATGCCAAGCAACCCGGAAAGAACTCCCGCCACCCACATCACGCAGAAGCCCGGAATAAGACCGGCCACCCCGTAGGCGGATTTTGTGCCATCCGGTTCCGGTAGCTCGCCCGGAAGGTCGAGCTTGATAGCGAGAGGATCCGACTCTTCGGGCAGAAGCCGGGATTCGGATTTTTTGGCCAGGGAAAGAATCACCGTGACCAAGAGCGCCACACCAAAAATGACGGCCAATACGGATTGGTCGAGCACGGTGGCCAGGAGGGCCCCGCAGATCGCCCCGACCGTCGTGGCAATGCAGAGGAACATCCCGATCTTCATATTCGAGATTCCATCGCGCAGGTAGGCGGCCGCAGCCCCGGACGACGTGGCGATCACAGAACAAAGCGCTGCGCCCATCGCGTAGCGGAGATCAATACCAAATCCCAGAACCAGCAGCGGCGTGACAATGATGCCGCCCCCAAGACCGATCAACGAGCCGAGAACTCCTGCACAGAACGAGGCACCGCCGACCGCGATATCAAACAGGGGCTCCGTCATCACCCGATGGGATCACCTCAGCGTTCGCCTGTGGACCCAGACACTCTGCACGATTCCGAATCCAAAAAGCGTGATGAGCGCGAACGAGCCGCCATAGCTGATCATCGGCAGAGGGAGCCCGGTGATCGGGGTCACGGAGATCGTCATGCCGATATTCATGAAGGCGTGGGTGCAGAGCAACATGGTGAACCCCACGGCCAGCAGCCGGCCGAGTTCATCCTCCGCCTCCATCGCAATTTGCAGCATCATCACGAACAGGAGGGCAAAGGCCACGATGATCGACGCGCCACCGACGAACCCGTGCTGCTCGCCCATCACCGAAAAAATAAAGTCGTTGTGAACCGCTGTGGAGGGGAGGAATCCGAGTTCCAACTGGGTGTTCGGGGCCTTGAAGCCCTTGCCGGAAAACCCTCCCGAACCGATGGCGATCAGCGATTGGATGATGTTCCACCCGTCGCCTTGGGGATCAGCCTCGGGGTTGAGGAAAGTGGTGATGCGGGCGTATTGGTAGGGCTTGAGACCGAACTGGACGAAAACTGGAACGATGGCGAGCCCGACAAGCAGCATCGAGAACAGCCACCGTTTCGGGATGCCGCCCACAAACATCATCGCCAGCACGACCGGAACCCACACAATACACGACCCGAGATTCGGCTGGATCAGGATGAGCACCCAAGGGGCGCCGACAATCGCACCGCAGCACAGGATCCTCAGAAAAGGGGCCATGGTGCGCGAGTATTGCAAAAAGATCGCCAGAGTCAGGATGCCGGACGCCACCGCCAGCTCAGAGGGCTGGAAGTTCAGCGGGCCGAGGCTCAGCCAGCTCCGCGCACCAAACCGCTTTTCGCCGAAAAGCATCGTTGCCACCAGCAGGAGAATCCCCAGCACGTAGATCGGAATCGCTCCCAACCTCACCCAGCGGTAGTCCACCAGGGACACCACAAAGAAGACGGGCAGCGAGATGAGAATCCACGTCATCTGCGAGGTCCAAAAATGCGGGTTGCGCATCCAGGTCGCGCTGTAAATCGCATAGACGCCGAACGCGAACATCACCATCATCAACGCGAACAGAAGCCAGTTCATTCGCAAAAAGTTTCGAAGGATCGGGTGCATCAGGCGAGTTGTGGGATTGCGGCCAGGAGCGACTTGGTGTAGTCGGCTTGCGGGTTGTTGTAAATCGCGTCCGCCGTCGCGGACTCGACAATTTTCCCATGGTGCATGACGAGCACATGGTCGCTGATGTGCTCGACCACGGCGAGGTCGTGGG
>CAZSDC010000084.1:0-12094 GCA_964605515.1 uncultured Chthoniobacter sp. | reverse complement strand
AAATCAACCCTTCTTGAGAAGGGGAAGCCCGGTGCGCTCGTTCTCGGATACAATGTAACCGGCCGGGAGGGCATCGATGGCTGCTTCACCGGCCACGCCGGCGAAGTAATAGAGGGTCACTTCCCTGCCGCCTTTGAGCTGCTGGAGCCGACGGTGGAGGAAGTAGGTTTTTCCGGATTTTTTGCTTTGGACGCTGAAGGCCATGGCTTTGGATTTCTATTTCAGGTTGTTCTTTTACTGGCGGGATTTACTTGACGAGACCGGCACCTTGCAAGGTCTTGTAGGCACCGTTTTTCGAGAGGGTCTTGAAAGCCCTCGCGGTCGCCTTGACGGTGACAAACTTTTTCAATTCGGTCACCCAGACGCGCTTGGTTTTCAAATTCGGCTGAAAGAAACGCGGGGTGACGGCCGTGACGTGCATGCCGATGCCGCCCTTCTTTTTAGCCAAGCCACGGCGGTGGATTGTTGATCCGCGGACGGGTTTGGCTCCTGTGATGCTACACTTTCTGGACATAATGAGAGTTGGTGAGGGTAACGGATCCGACCGGTGAGTCAAGGATTTGATTTGTGAGCGTTTTTTACGGAAGCGAGAGGGCAGTGTTCTGGATTTCAAGGAGCTTGGCAATGCCGCTTCTGGCAGCCGCGACCATCGAGTCGAGCTGGGCGGAACTGAATACGGACTCCTCGCCGGAACCCTGCACCTCCACAAAATCCATCTTGTCGGTCATCACGATGTTCATGTCCACCTCTGCGTCCTTGTCCTCGGGGTAATCGAGATCCACGAGCACCTCGCCATTCACTATGCCCACACTCACGGCGGCGACACGATTCTTGATGGGAAGTGCGGCCAGTTTTCCCTGGGTGACGAGCGCCCGACAGGCGAGTTCGACCGCGACCGACGCCCCGGTGATCGCTGCGGTTCGTGTCCCGCCGTCCGCCTGCAGGACATCGCAATCCACCCAGAGCGTGCGCGAGCCGAGCTTTTCCAAATCCACCACGGCGCGCAGGGAGCGACCGACGAGGCGTTGGATCTCGGTGCCCCGGCCATCCGGTTTCCCCCTCGTGGATTCCCGGGGTTTGCGGGTGAGCGTCGAGTAGGGGAGCATGGAATACTCTGCGGTCAACCACCCTCCTTTCACGTTTTGTTCTTTCATCCACCGGGGAACTGACTCCTCGATCATCGCGGTGCAGATCACGCGGGTGTTTCCAAAGGCGATGAGGACGGACCCCTGCGCATGAGGGGCAATACCGCTCTGGATTTCAATCTTGCGGAGGTCTCCGGGGGAACGGTTGTCGTGTCTGATCATGGGGCGGGACATTGAACTCCGGTGCCCGTGCGGCGCAAGAAATCATTTCGCGCAGGCGAGAACCGCAGCAAGTTCCGCCCGCTTGAACGGCTTGCAGAGGAAGTCGTCCATGCCGGCGGCGAGGCATTTTTCGCGGTCGCCAGGCATCACGTTTGCGGTGAACGCGATGATCGGCACGTGGAATCCGTCAGCGGCTTCGGTCTCCCGGATTTTTTTCGTGGCAACCAACCCGTCCATCACCGGCATCGCGATATCCATGAGGATGACAGAATACTTGCCTGGCACGAATGCCTCGATCGCTTTGGCCCCATCGGCCACAAATTCCGCGCGATAGCCTAGGAATTGAAGCATCTTCACGGCAACCAAGCCGCTGGCATTGTCGTCGTCCACGACAAGTGCGAGGGGGCCGGCGCTGGGCGGGGGTGTCCCTGTGCCCGGGTTGGAAGATGAAGCGTCGCCGGATATCCGGCATGGCTCGTCGGCCATCTTTCCAGCGGAGATTTTCAGCGGAAACCGGAAGGTGAACGTGCTGCCTTTTCCAGGAGTCGAGGCGACGGTGATCGTGCCGCCCATGGCTTTGGCGATGCGTCTTGATATCGCGAGGCCGAGCCCGGAGCCTCCGAACCGGCGGTTTATCTTCGAGTCTGCCTGCACGAACGGTTGAAACAGCCGGTCGAGGGTTTCAGGAGAAATCCCGATGCCGGTGTCCACGACCGAAAAATCCAAGAACTGTCCTTCTGCGCTGGCCGCAACGCGGAGGACGACCGAGCCGCTGGCTGTAAATTTGACGGCGTTACCGAGGAGGTTTATGAGGATCTGGCGTAGGCGGCGCTCGTCGCCGGTGATCTGCTCGGGAACGTTGGGCGCCACTTCACGGCGGAATTCGATTCCTTTTTCTGCAGCGGCCTGCTGGATCGTGATGTCCGACGATCCGACGAGTTCACCGACGTTCAGTGCGGTCTCTTGTATCGCCAGCGCACCGTGTTCGATGCTCGAGAAGTCCAGGATGTCGCTCACGATTGCGAGAAGGTGCGCGCCGCTTTTGCTGATCGTCTGCACGAAGGTTTTTTGCTCGTCGCTGAGCGGGGTGTCGGCGAGGAGTTCCGCGAACCCGAGCACGCCGTTAAGCGGAGAGCGGAGCTCGTGGCTCATGACGCCGAGAAACTCGCTTTTTGCGCGGCTGCCTGCCTCCGCGCGGTCGAGGGCTGCCTCCATCGCATTCTCCAGAGCTTTCCGTTTGGCGATCTCCTGCGTGAGGGTGAGGTTGACGGTCTCGATCGCTTTGTGCGCCTCGACTGCTTCCTCCATCACGTTCAGGGCGGCGAGACGCGATGCGGCGAGGTCGGCGGTGCGTTCCGCGACACGCTGCTCGAGACTGACGTTCAGCCTCGCCAACTCGTCGGCTTTCTGTCGGACCTCGGTCAGGTCGGTGGCCACCACGCTGATCAGGGCCTCCGTGTCCAACTCCAGCCGGCTGAGCCCCAACCGCAGCGGAATGGAAGAGCCGGCGGCGGTGCAGAGCGACACTTCTCCCCGGCTGCTCCCGCTCCAGGCCGCTTCGAGCAAACCGGAGAGGGCCGACTGCTCCGCTGCGCTGACGAACGCCTGCAACTCCGCGCCGATAACCCGCTCCAGCGGGGTCTGAACCAACCGGGCAAAGGTTAGGTTGGCGTAGAGAATCCTGCCCTCGCGCGACAATGTCAGGGCCCCGTCGCTCATCTGTTCGATCAGCAGCCGGTAGGGCGGCGGCAATTTTTTGATCAGCGTGGGAGCGGCAAAGATCTGGTCATCTTTCGCCTTCCGCGGCTGCTGGTAGAGGTCCACCACTTCCAAATCGTATCGTCCCCGAAGGTGTTGCTCGCAGAGGGATTTGATGGCGTCAATGGACTGGATGGAGCGCTGGCTGGTTCCTGTCACATACAGTGTCAGGACATAACGGCCGGCACCGGTCTGCGCCAGCGCTTTCTCAAAGGCCGCCGTGTCGTCCTTGCCGCCGGGTTTTATTTTCATAGCGGCTTCCTTTCTATTGCGGCCGCAGGTCGAGGCCGACCAACACGCGTTCGGTGTTCGAGAGATCGCCGATGATCTTGCGGATCGGCGTCGGGAGTTTGCGCACCAGCGTGGGGAGGGCCAGAATCTGGTCGTCCTTGGCCAGTTGCGGCCTCTGCAGCAGGTCGATCACCTCGATGTCGTAGCACCCTTTCAGGCGTTCCTCGCAAAGGCGCTTGAGGTTGGCAAACGCCGCCAGCGACTTGGGCGTCTGTCCCGCCACGTAGAGCCGGAGCTTCCACTGTTCGTCGCTTTTCAATAATTCGGTCTTGGTTTTCATGGGAATCTCCCTCAGTTGCGTTTCTTTGTTTTCCTTGTGGCTGGCGCATCGGCCTGCCGCTGCCGGGCCATCTCGGCACGCTCGGCCGTGATCCCGCTCGCATACGACTTGTCCTGCGCAATCAGCTGCTCGAGTTCCGCCCGATCGGTTTCATAGCCCGACCGGAGCGCCGCGATTTGTGCCTCCACGCCCTGCCGCTTTCGCTCCAAGTCCCGCTTCCGTCCCGCCGTCTTCTGCTCGCGCGCGACGGCCTCGGCTTTCTCCTGCGCTTCCAGCGCCAGCCGCGCACTGCCGGTGAGCAAGGTGCCCGACGGTCCGACATACACGTCCCGCAATTCCACGCCATGTCCGGTGAGCACAAATTCGCGCACCTGGTTCGAGTGGGCCATGCCGCGCGACTTGAGCAGGTGCAGCACGCGGTTGCGCTCCGCGCCGCTCTCGATGTCCCGCAGCAGCAGCCAGGAGTCCATCAGCGAGGACACGCCGACTTCGGTGGCCTCCATGAAGCTGCCGCCAGAAGTCAGGCTCGTGAACAGCGCGGTGATCTGCTGCAATTTAAAGAAGTCAATCACCCGCGTTACCATGGCCTTGACCTCCGCCGCGGTGCCGAGCTCCGAGAAGTTGGTGACCGGATCAATCACCACGACCCTGGGCCGGAATTCCCGGACCAGCTTGTGGATGGTCACCAGGTGCAACTCCAAGCCGGACGTCGAAGGCCGTTCCGCATGAATGCGCAGCCGCCCTTGCTTGACCGCCGGCTCCAAGTCGATCCCGATGGAGCGCATATTGCGGACGATCTGGCTGGACGATTCCTCGAAGGCGAACCAGAGGCAGCGTTCGCCGCGCGCGGCGGCGGCGGCCACGAAATGCGCCGACAGGCTAGTCTTGCCGGAACCCGCCGTGCCCGAGACCAGCACGCTGCTGCCGCGATAGTATCCTTTGCCGCCCATCATCGCATCCAGGCGCGGAACTCCGGACGAGATCCGGTCCGTGCCGGCCAGATGCTTCAGCCCCAGCGAGGTGACCGGCAGGAGTGAGATGCCGCCCTCGTCAATCAGGAACGGATATTCGCCTGTGCCGTGGCTGGACCCGCGATACTTGACGATCCGCAGCCGCCGGGTAGCCGTGTTCTCGACCACCCGGTTGTCGAGCAGGATCACGCAGTCGGCCACGTATTCCTCCAGTCCGTAGCGGGTCAGGCTGCCTTCGCCGCGTTCGCCGGTGATGATAGTGGTGACGCCTTTGTCCTTGAGCCAGCGGAACAGCCGGCGCAGTTCCGCGCGCAGGATGGCCGTGTCGCTCAGCCCGGCGAACAGCGCCTCAATGGTGTCGAGCACCACCCGCCTGGCACCGATGCTTTCAATCGCGTGCCCCAACCGGATGAACAAGCCTTCCAGATCATACTCGCCGGTCTCCTCGATTTCGGCGCGCTCGACGTGAACGAAGTCCAGCGCCAGTTTTTTTGTGCGACCAGCGTATTGAGGTTGTGGCCGAGCGAGGCGAAGTTCTGCGCCAGTTCCCTGGCGTTCTCCTCGAAGGACATGAAGACGCCCGGCTCGCCGAATTCCGTCGCGCCGCGCACGAGGAATTCCATGCCGACGAGCGTCTTGCCGCTGCCTGCGCCGCCGCACAGGAGCGTGGGCCGTCCTTGAGGCAAACCTCCGCCGGTGAGCTCGTCCAATCCCTGGATGCCGGTCGGCGCTTTGGCCAGGGTGGGGGGTCGATTCTGCTTTACGTTCTGCTTTTTCATAAGGCCTGTTCGTTCTGTGTTTCGGCGGTTGCCGGATTCTGGCGCTGACCTCGGACTGCCGGTCGCCGGGCTTCGGCGTGGCCCTGAGGACTTCCTCCCCCGCGTCAACCGTCGGGTGCTTTTTTTCATGTTGCTCGCACGACTTTCCGCACGTGGGTGGGAACCAGTCTTGGTAGATTCCAGACCTGCACATTGTCCGGCGACCGGGCTGTTTTAGCAATCCCTGATTTAGTTTTGGTGGAATTTGCGGAGCGGGGTGTTCGCCCAACGAACGCGGGATGCGAACAGCTCCATTTTGTGCTGCAACCTACATGAAACGCATCACCGTCGTGCTGACGGACGATCACGCGGCTGCTCGCAGAGCATTCCGAAACCGTATTTCGGAAGAGGGACTCCTTCCGGTGACAGGTTCGAGACCGCTGGATACAGATTCCATCCGGCGTTCACTCATTGCTGCATCAGGAAAATCCTAATGGCTGAGCCCCGGTCATTTCGATCACCGTTGCAGAGCCAGCCGCCAGGTAATCGGCATGCCCGCATTTTGTGCAAACCGCCTGGGTCTGCCCTTTCCTCGGACCCGTGATGACGGGCTTTGGTTCGCTCATTGCCGCACTGCAGTGCTTACATATTTTCGAGTGGTTGCTCATACAGTTTCCTCCAGATAGCAGTCTGATTCGTGATTCCCGGCCTTAACAAAATACCGCCTGTTCCAGTCGAGTTTTCCGGCGAGCTCAGCCTTTCTGAGCGGCTTGGAGAGGAAGTCATCCATCCCGGCGGCGAGGCATAGCTCCTGGTCTCCGGTCATCACGTTAGCGGTGAGCGCGATGATCGGCACGTGCCCCCCTGCTGCCTTCTCGATTTCCAAGATCGCTCTTGTGGCACCGAACCCGTCCATCACAGGCATCGTCACATCCATCAGAATCGCGGAATATTTACCCGGCAAAAACGACTCGACAGCTTCGGCTCCATCAGAAGCAAAATCGGCGTGGTAGCCCAGACCTTCGAGCATTTTTCCGACAAGGACACAGCTATACTCGTCGTCATCAACGACGAGTACGTGATCATCTGCGGGGGGGCCGAGCGTCCGGTCGTGCCCGTGGTCCGTCCGGAAAAAAAGGTGGACCCCTTCGCGCATCGCAACCCGCCGCATTTCCTCGTGGATACACGCATTCCCATTAACGGCTTTTGAGAATAGTGCGGCCAAGAATGGATGACTTCCTTTGCCGAGCGATGTCCACATCGCAATCCAATCCTTGAGCTGTCCGGGCAGGCTCTTTGTGTCTGTGACCGAGATGATAACAACATCCGCCGTTGCCGCCGCAATGTCCGCAAGGTTCAAAATCTCCGGGCTTTCCAGCATATTCAAACTCCAGATATTCACGGTGACGGCCAGACTCTGACCGTTGTCCACTTTGGCGATCACCTGATCGCTGAACCGCTTCGCGCTCATTCCATCAGCAAATGTTTCATAAATGATCAGAACTCCGAGCTTGTCCGGATGTATCGAGTTCCAATGGTCTTCCAATTCCTGTTTCTGGTAGTTGTTCATCTTGCCTCCTTGTTGTTGTTTACGGGGTGATACTGCTCCCGATTGAGGAGCGGGACAATCGGGGCACTTCTGATCGTGGCATGGGGAATTCCCTGATGCCAATGCCGGACGGCGGGCACGGAAAGCTTGCGGAAAAGCCGCCATAGTGAATAACAAGCGCTGCCGGCTCGCCATGCACCCAGAATCCCCAACCAAGCAGAGCCCTCTCGCAGCAAACGGCGGGCTGGAGGCGAACGAGGATAAGTTTCGCCGTCTGCTCGGGAGCATGATTGACGGCTTTGTCATCGTGGCGACGGACGGAAAGATTTTGGAATGCAATGCGGTTTACCGAACCATGCTGGGGTATTCCCAAGCCGAGTTGACACGGATGTCCTACGTGGATATTACGCCGGAAAAGTGGCACGCGTTTGAAGCCGAGATTGTGGAAGGCCAGGTTCTCAAACGCGGTTATTCCGATGTTTACGAAAAGGAATACCGGCGCAAAGACGGCACCATCTTCCCGGTGGAATTGCGCTCGGTGTTGATCCGCGACGAACGAGGAAACCCTGCGAACATATGGGGCATAGTCCGTGACATCACCTCGCGCAAGCGGACGGAGGCGACGGCTAGACAACGGCATGAGATCGTCGTGCAAAAAGGCCGCAAGCTGAACCTGGAATTGGAAGCGCAGGTTGCCGAGCGCACTTCCGCATTGCAGGGGACGATCGCGGAGCTCAAAACGCAGATCTCTGAACGGCGGCGACTCGAACGCGAGATCCTCAAGATCAGCGATTATGAGCAGTCGCGGATCGGCAGGGATTTGCACGACGGCGCATGTCAAGGGCTGGCCGGCATCGCCGTGCTCGCCGAAGTCGTCTCGCGGGATCTGGGCCTGGAAAGCCCGCAAGCGGCGGCAAAGACGCTGGAAATATCGCGGCTGGCGCGCCTGACCCTGGACGAGATACGCTGCCTTGCGGCCGGTCTTGTTCCGATAAAAGTCGGACAGCGCGGCCTGGATTGGGCCCTGCAGGATTTGGCCGACGAAATCAGCACGAGAAACAATGTCCGATGTGTTCTCACCAGGCGGGAGCCGATAACCTTTGCCGACAGCGACGTTGCCGTTCAGCTCTTTCGCATCGTGCAAGAAGCCACCAGCAACGCACTGCACCATGGGCACGCCCAAAATATCAGCATCGAGATCGCCAAATCCAGCGGCACTGTCAGCCTGATCATCAGGGACGACGGCGTCGGGTTGACCCGCAAACAGGAAAAGAACGGCCTTGGCATGCACACCATGCAATACCGGGCGAAGATGCTCGGCGGCTTTTTGGAAGTCCGGTCGGCCGCGAAAATCGGCACCGTCGTCACCTGTTCCTTCTCCGAGAAGGATCTCCTCCATGACAAAGAAAAAAGCGCAAACTAAGAAGAGGATTTTCCTGCTCGAAGACCACGCGGTTTTGCGGCAGTGCCTGAAGCTATTTATCGAGCAGGAGCCCGACATGGAGGTCTGTGGCGGGGCCGGCAATGCGGCGGAAGCGTTCGCCGCGATTAAGGCTCTCCAGCCGGACGCCGTCATCACCGACATTTCGATGCCCGGCATGAACGGCATCGAGTTTCTAAAAAACTTGAAGGCCTTGCATCCAGGGATCGCCACCGTCGTCCTCTCGATGCACGACGAGAGCATCTATGCCGAGCGCGCGCTCCGCGCCGGGGCGCTCGGCTACGTCATGAAAAAGGAGAGCACCGGGGAAGTCATCGCCGCCCTGCGCAAAGCGTTCGTGGGCGAGAGACATGTCGGCGAGAAAGTTACCGCGTCGCTCGTTTTCCAGGCGCTCGGCCGGAATGTCCCCGGCAAGAAGGAATCGCACTCGCCCATCGAAACTCTCAGCGATCGCGAGCTGGAGGTTTTCGAACACCTCGGCAGGGGCAAGAGCACAAAGGACATCGCCGCCTCGCTGGGAGTCAGCGCGAAGACGGTCGAAACGCACCGCATGCACATCAAGGAAAAGCTCCAGATCGGCAGCGTAACCGAACTGGTCCAGAATGCGGCGGTGTGGGTGGAGCGCGAAACTTCAGGCGATTGGCGGGTGGATCGGGTCGCCGACATCTGATCAAACACACCTCCGCCGACTGTGTCTGAGAAGCGATCCAGGAGGTCCACAAAGGGAATGCATGCTTCAGCCAGAAGACTTGATTGACCCGAGAGTTACGGTGAACTCCTTGTTTCATGCCAACCACACGGCGCACCGGTAAATAACGCGGCGGGTTTGGCGACCACGCCCGGATTTTCACAGGGAGAGAATGTTCACGGGAATCCTTGGCGTTCCTTCTGCGGCAGAAGAATACCCAGTTGCCAACAAGGAATTTTCAAGGGCGGGGTCGCGCAGCCGACCCTTCTGGCCTTGTTCCTTGGATATTCCGTGTTGGGCGTTGGGTATTGTCTTTCTTCCTCAGGCGCCGCGAACGAAGTCCAACAGTTTTGAGGGATCGGCGCCAGAGTCCCTCACCCTCTCAAGAAATCCGGGCAGTGTGAGCAGGAACTTCCGGAGAAACGCCCTGTCCCCGCTGCAGCCATACATCACTTCCTTGCAAAGCGAGCCCTCCAAAAAGCACCTGGCTTTCTGTGTGATCCTCGGAAGCCAGGCGATGCCATCACATTCGTCTGTCTTGAGCGGAAACTCGGTCTCCGGAATGATCCGACTGGCCGGGATCCCATTCTGGACCTTGTGAAAATAGTCGCGGCGGATCTCAGCCAGGCGCACGAAGGTCGCGCAGTCCGGGTCTCCGGAGCGGGCAAAATCCTCCGCGTAATCCAGCAGGACCTGGGATGAAATGCCGAGGGACGCAAGAAATTCGGCATCCTCGCCGGGCACCAGTTTATCCGCCTCGCGGCAACCGCCTTGATAGCCCGCCACGGCCTTACGGTGGATTTGTTTCAGCCGGAGTTGATCGGTGTTCATAGAATGCTAAAGCCCGGTGGGATGGTCGATGAACTGCCACGGGAGGGCGAATTTCTTCGAAACCTCTGCCGCCAGCGCTTTGACCCCGAGTGTCTCGGTGGCGTAATGGCCGGCGTAGAACAGATTGATCCCGAGTTCCTCCGCAGCTGTGAAAGACCAGTGGGGGCCTTCGCCCGTGATAAATGTGTCCACCCCTTCCTTTGCAGCCTTGGCGACCTCGCCGCCGGCTCCCCCGGTCACAATGCCGATCTTTCGCGCCACCACCGGACCGCCCGGAGCCAGATGCACGGGACCGCCCACCGCATGTTCGATGCGGTCGCTCAGAACCTCCCGATTGACTTCCGCTTCAAATTTCCACCCGATCGGCTGGCCGAACTCCGTGAAAAACGGTTCTCCATTCTCGAGTCCAAGCGCCCCTGCAAGCAGCACGTTGTTGCCGAAAAGCGGATGCGCATCCAGCGGGAGATGCGCGCTGTAAACCGCCATGTCGGCATCGAGGATGGCGCGTGTTTTCCGGTAGGAAGCCCCGGTCAGAGGAGCGAGTCCGCCCCAGAACAGCCCGTGATGGACCAATAACAGGTCCACCCCTGCCTCCGCCGCCTCGCTGATCACCGCCTCGCACGCATCCACTGCAGCCCCGATCTTTGACAGGCCGCCGGAATTCTGCACCTGGAGCCCGTTGAGCGCGTTCGGATAATCGCCGATAACACGGACGCCGAGCAGTTCATCCAGATATCCGACCACTTCATTCAGGTGCATGCCCTCCATTGCATCCAATCCGACCAATGATTTGAAGACTTCTTTTTGGGGTGGACGGGGGAATTCGGATTCGACTCCGCCGGGAGGATCGCACAGAATTCCAAAAATGATTGTTTCCGTTCCGCTTCAACGTTCGCCGTATGATGTGCATGTCGGCCCCGGCCTTTTGGACCAGACGGGGGCTCTGGCGGCGGACGTTCTCCAGCCTGGAAGATGCGCGTTGATTTCAGATTCGCATGTCGCCCCGCTTTACGCGGAACGCGTCTCACGGTCGCTCTCGGGAGCGGGATTCGACGTGACGATGTTGGCGTCACCGGCCGGTGAAAAATCGAAGTGTCCGAAGGAAGCGGCTTCACTGTGCGAGCGGATGATCTCTGCCGGGCTGGATCGAAGCTCGGCGGTCGTCGCTCTTGGGGGCGGGGTCGTGGGCGACCTGGCCGGTTTTGTGGCGGCGATTTACTATCGCGGCATTCCATACATCCAGATACCGACAACGATCGTCGCGCAGGTGGACAGCTCTGTCGGCGGGAAGACCGGCGTGAATGCCGCTGGCGGGAAAAATTTGATCGGCGCCTTCCACCAGCCGCGTCTGGTGATTGCGGATACCAGCACGCTTGCCACCCTCCCTGCCCGGGAATTCAACGAAGGGTTCGCGGAGGTCATCAAGCATGCGGCGATCCGCGACTTCACCATGCTTGATGCCCTCGACGATCTCCCGGCCCTGATCGCGCGGAACGTGGCGATCAAGGCGGCGATTGTCGCGGAGGATGAATTGGAAACCAAGGGCCTGCGCGCGCTTCTGAACTTCGGGCACACGATCGGTCACGGAATTGAAAACGCCGCCGGATACGGACGCTACCTGCACGGGGAAGCGATCTCTCTCGGGCTCGTGGCTGCCTGTCGCCTTTCGGTGGAAAAAGCCGGCCTCGACCCGGCTGCGCGGGACAGGATTTTCTCGGCCCTTGCCCGCTACAAACTTCCCCTGAGCCTGCCTCCGGATGTCGAAACCAAGGCCATCGTTTCGGCCCTGCAGAAGGACAAAAAATTCCACGGCGGCTCGGTGCGCTTTGTGCTTTTGAGGCAACCCGGCGACGCTTTTGTTTCAGGCGATGTGACCGAGGCGGACATCACGCGCCAGATCGAAGCTCTGCGGGATTGAGCGGATTCCGCTTGACCGTGGGGGACGAGGCGGGAAGCCTCCCCCCCGTGCCACTGAGGGAGACAAAAAAGTCCACTGCGGATTTCCGGACATGGAACGAGACGTTCGGGGAGGACGGGGCGCCGAGGGAGATGTATCGCCCGCTCTACGACCGGCTCGACAGCATGTCTGTCGCGACGACGCGGACGCTGGACGAACAGCTCGAGGCCACGATGCGCGAAATGGGAGTCACGTTCGACATCGCAAGGGATCGCCCGTGGGGACGACGTCCGTGGTTCTGCGACCTGCTCCCCCAGATTTTT
>CAZSDC010000083.1:0-12180 GCA_964605515.1 uncultured Chthoniobacter sp. | reverse complement strand
CCGTGCCGGCATTGATATTGAGGCCGCCGGTGAAGGTGTTGGCACCGGAGAGGGTGAGCACGCTCGTCGCGGAGGTATCCTTGACCAGTGCGCCCGTGCCGGAGATGGCGCCGCCCAGAATCTGGTTGCCTGAGCTGCTATACTGGAAGGTGCCGTTGTTGGAAATGGCTGCCGCGTAGTTGCCCGAGCCGAGGCTGCCCGCGCCGCCGATCTGCAAGGTGCCGGCGCTGATCGTGGTCGTGCCGGTGTAGGTATTCGCGCCGGCAAGGGTCAAATTCCCGCTGCCGATCTTGGTGAGCCCGCCGGTATCGGTGCCATTCTGCATGAGCGCCTGGGTTTGCGTGACATCGAAGCCGTTGGTGTCGATCGTGGCATTGCCGGTGCCGATGAATGTGCCCGAGGTGCCATTGCCGTTGTTCAAGGCGAACAGATCGGTTGCTTGGGTGGCAAGGGCTTTGAATGTGCCGCCCTTGATGATCAGCTTCTCTGTGTAGCTGCTGTTGGCGCTCACATAGATCCGGTTGGCCGCCAGGACGCCGCCGTTGAGGTTGATGGTTCCGTCTCCGGCTCCGGCTCCGGCGTTGATCGTCCCGTTCACCGTGAGGTTTCCGCTGTTGACCGTGAGGGTGGCGGGGTTCCCATTGGCCACAGTCACGTTTCCGGTGGATGTGACGTTGGCACCGTTCACGATGAAGCTTGCCCCGCTCCCGCCGCTGAAGCTCGCCATGGTGTGCGTGCCCGAATCGAACTGGGCGTTGCCGAGAAACTTCAACGCACCTGCCAGCGTGGAGTTCCCTGTGAAAAACGCTTTCCCCCCTGCGTTGATATTGATTCTGTTTGCCCCTGTCTGCGTGACGGTTCCACTCAGGGTGAGGTCTTTTGTTCCCGACTTGCTCCACTCGCCAGCGGATGTGTCAATCGTCAGGTTGGAGCTGACGGTTACGCTTTGATTGGTCGTCCATGTCTTGTTGGTGGTCGAGATCGTCCCGTTGCTGATGGTGTAGCCGGCAGAGGAAACCGTGAGATTGCCAACGGCTTGGGTGGTGGAGGTCAGATCCAATGCGCCTCCGCTGCCGCTGAATATCAGGTCCGTTCCTGAGGTCAGCCGGTTGTCCCCGCCGGTCAAGCGCAAGGTGCCGTTGGCGAGCGTCGTGGTGCCGGTGTAGGTGTTATTGCCGGAGAGGACCAGCGTGCCGTTGCCCAGTTTCGTCAGGTTGCCGGTTGTCTGGGTCAGATTTTGGCTGACGGTGAAGGTGTTGGCCGCGGCGGCGATGTCGAACCCGACGTTCGTGCCCGGCGTGAATGTGGTGGTGCGGCCCGCGTTGAGGCTGTTCAGGCTGGAGCCGGTGACCTGGAGGGTGCCGCCGTTGAAGACCAGCGCGGAACTGGTGTTGTTCAGGTTGGCATCCGAGCTGATGCTGAGGGTGCCGGCAGTGATCGTCGTGTTGCCGGTGTAGGTGTTGTTGCCGGTGAGAACCAAGGTGGAGTTGGCGCTGTTTTGGGTCACGCCCGTGACGGCGGTGCTGATGTTGCCGCTGATGGTCGCGGTGCCGTTGCCGGAGCCGCTGTTGGTGATCGTGCCGGTGTTGTTCGCGGTGTTGGAGAATGTGATCGCCTGTGTGCCCCCGGCCTTGATCGTGAGGTTGCCCGTGCCGCCGATGGTCCCGGAGATGGTGGTCGTGTTGCCCGTGCCCGTGCTGCCGATCGTGCTGTCGGCGGCCAGGGTGACGTTCCCCGCGTAGGTGGCGGATCCGTTGGCGCTGTTGGTGAGGCTGCCGTTGCCGTTGCCCGTGCCGTTGAGCGTGAGCGCGTTGGTGTTGGTCATCACCGTGCCGTTCAAGTCGAGAATCCCGCCGCTGGCGACGCTGACATTACCGGTGCTGTTACCCAGGGCGGTGGCGCTGCCGACTTTCAGGGTGCCCGCACTGATCGTCGTCGCGCCGGCGTAGTCGTTGGCGAAGTTCAGGTTCAACGTGCCTGCGCCGTTCTTGATCACCCCGCCGCCGCCGGTGATCTTCGCCGAAACCGTCGTCGCGTTGCCTCCGTCGAAAGTGACATCAAACCCGCCGTTGGTGATCCCGCCGCTCAAGGTCAGACCGCCACCGCCGGTGGAGGTGATCGTGCTCGCGCTTCCCAGCGTGATTGCTCCAGCGTAGCTTGCCGCCCCCGCAGCGCTGTTGAGCAAAGCGCCGGCGCCGCCGATGCCTGTGCCGTTGATCGTCAGAGCGTTGGTTCCGGTCATCACCGTGCCGTTCAAGTCGAGGGCGGAGCCGGCGGCTACGCTGGCGCTGCTGGTGTTCGCTCCCAAGGCGGTGGCGTTCCCGACTTTCAGGGTGCCGGCGGCGATTGTGGTGTTGCCGGAGTAGGTATTGTTGCCGGTGAGGGTGAGGACGGTCGACGAGGTGCCGTTCACTGTGATGCCCCCACTGCCCGAGATGATGCCCGAGAGGGTCTGAGTGGCTGAGCTGTGGTAGAGAAATGTGCCGGCATTCGCGATGGCCCCCGCGTAGGTGCCCGAGCCAAGAGAGCCCGCGTCGCCGATCTGCAGCGTGCCAGCATTGATCGTCGTGTTGCCGGTATAGGTGTTGGTTTGGTTGAGGGTAAGGGTGTTTGCGCCAAGCTTGGTCAAGCCCAGGACGTTGGTCCCACCATTCGTGTTGGCGATGACGCTATCGTAGAGGAAATCCCCGCTGGTGGTATCAAGCCCCAAGTTTGATCCGGTCTTGAAGCCGTTGGCCCCGTTGGACAACCCGAGCAACGTAATGATATTCGCTTTCGTGAACTCGCCGGTTCCCCCGATGTTGAAGGCCATGGTGGCTCCGCTGTTGACGTTGATATTGGTATTGGTCCATGCCGCCGCCGTACCGTTACTGTAGAGCGCGACCTGCTTGGCGAACTGCAGCGTGCCGGCATTGACGGTGGTGTTGCCGGTGTAGGTGTTGTTGCCGGAGAGCACCCAGGTGCCGGTGCCGTTCTTGGTGAGCGAGGTGTATGCCGTGCCTGCTGTCTTGTCCGGGATCCCCCCCTGTATCGTATTGGCGGCGGTGGAGTTGCCGGTGAGTATCAGCGTCTTGTTGCCGGTGCCCGAGACGGTGAAATTACTCGTGAGGGTGAGAGGGCCCGCGCCTTCGGCCTGGATGGTCGCGTTTCCGGTGGTGCCGGCAAGATCTATCGTGCGGTTGCTGGAATGGCCGCCGCCAGTATAAATCAGGGTGCCGGACGCGGTGGTGGCTCCGATACCGATCGTGCCGTTTGCCGTGGCGGTAGGATTGCCAAGGCTGCTGGACCCGGCGCCGACATCGAAGATCGAGTTGATGCTCAGAGCGCCGGCGCTGATCACGGTCTTTCCGGTGTAGGTGTTCGTGCCGTTGAGGGTCATCGTGCCGGCGCCGGCCTTGGTGAGGTTGCCGCCGGAGACAACGGCTGTGACATCGAGGTCAATCGCCGAGTTCGTGCTGTCGGCGACCGTGAAGGTGCGGCTGGCACCGATGGCCAGCTTGCCGGTGATCGAAGCGGCGGTGGTCGAATTGCCGGTAGCGTCGGTGGTCACGTTGCCGCCCAGAGTCAGCGTGCCTAGGCCGGTGGTGACCTGGCTGACGCTGCTGGACGTGCCGCCAGCGCCGCCCATGGTCAGCGTGCCAATGGTGCCATTGTAGCCCGCGAGATCGAGCGTTGCGGTCGTTGATGTCGCGTTGGCGTTCACGGTCACATTGCCGGTGGAGGCGAGCGCGCTGTCGATGCCGTATTTCAGCGTGCCCGCGTTGACCGTCGTGCCCCCGGTGTAGGTGTTGGCTTGGTTGAGGGTAAGGGTGTTTGAGCCAAGCTTGGTCAAGCCCAGGACGTTGGTCCCGCCGTTCGTGTTGGCGATGACGCTATCGTAGAGGAAATCCCCGCTGGTGGTATCAAGCCCCAAGTTTGATCCGGTCTTGAAGCCGTTGGCCCCGTTGGACAACCCGAGCAACGTAATGATATTCGCTTTCGTGAACTCGCCGGTTCCCCCGATGTTGAAGGCCATGGTGGCTCCGCTGTTGACGTTGATATTGGTATTGGTCCATGCCGCCGCCGTACCGTTACTGTAGAGCGCGACCTGCTTGGCGAACTGCAGCGTGCCGGCATTGACGGTGGTGTTGCCGGTGTAGGTGTTGTTGCCGGAGAGGGTAAGGGTGTTTGCGCCAAGCTTGGTCAAGCCCAGGACGTAGGAGTTCGGATTGGTGATATTGCTAGTGTAGGCGAAGCTGGCAGTGGTGGTATCGAGGCCGAGGATGGACCCGGTCTTGAACCCGCCCGAGCCTGTTCCCAGCGCGGCGAGCGTGTCGATGTTTGCCGAGGTGAATTCTCCGGCCCCGCCGACATTGAAGGCAGCCGTGGCCCCGCTTTCCACGACGAGGTTCGAAGCCGTCCAGCTCGTCTGGTTGCCGCTGTAAAGCGAAACGATCTTGCCAAATTGCAAGGTGCCGACACTGACGGTGTTCACGCCGGTGTAGGTATTGTTCCCGGTGAGGGCCAGCGTGCCCGCGCCCGCCTTGGTCAGGCCGAACCCGGAACCGCTTTCGGTGATGTTGCCGCCGACCGTCATCGTGCTGGCCGTCACGGTCACCGTGCGGCTGGCGTTCATCGTCACCGTGCCGGTGCCGGTGTTCCATGTGCTCGACCCGGCGAACGTGAAGTTGCCGAACCAGTTCTGCTTGTTGTTATTTGTCGTGCTGCGGGCGGCGTTCACGTCAATTGTGGTGCCGTCATTGATCGTGAAGTTGCCGGCTGCTCCGCCCAGAGCCGCGCTGTTGGCGAGGATGAGCTTGCCGGAGTTTAGTGTCACTCCGCCGGTGAAGGTGTTCGTACCGTTGAGGGTCAGTGTGCCGGCGTCAGATTTTGTGATGCCCAAGAGTCCGACCGTGCCGCAGTTGCTGATGACGCCAGCGAGAGTAATATTGCCTGTGCCGTTGACTGTGAGCGTGTAGGCGGTGGTGTTGCCGGAATTGGTGATCGTGCCATTGATCGTGGTGGCGTTGGCCGAGTTGTTCATCCAGGTCTGGCTCCCGCCGAGCGCGAACTTGGCGCCACCGGTATTCACGGTGCCGGCACCGCTGTCCACCTGGATGCCGATGCCCCCGACGCCATTGAGGGTCAGCGTGCTGTTGGCTGTTCCGAAGGCGACGTTTCCAGTCGTTGCGGCGAACAAGAGTTCACCAATGGTCTGGTTCGCGGTGACGTTGGCGGAGTTCGTATAGGTACCGTTGGCCCACCTGGCGATATCCGCGCTGCCGGGGACGCCATTATCCCAAGCGCCGGTCACGGTCATATTGGCGTTTGCGCCGGTAAAATTACTCGTATTGGCCGCCTGTGCGGAAGGCGCGGCGAGCAGGAGGAGGAGGAGGAGGAAGAGAAACCTGAGACCGGAAAGCAGAGACCGGAAAGCGGGGGCGTCGTCGGGAGTCGAGCGTCTAGGGACGGGGGGGGAAAGGCAGGGTTCCCTGGTACGAGAGCAAGCCACAAGGAGGGTCTTGGTGGCTTGGGTGGGTTTCATGTTTTTGGGGTTCGTCTGGTTTTCGGGGGTGGCGCGTCCGTCTTGGGGATGAACGCGGAAAACTATGGGAAGATATAATGGTCCACTGGAAAGTTTCTCTCAAGCCCGTCGATTGACAAGTTTTTTTTAAATATTTTTGCTCATTGAAGGGGAGGGGAAAGGCACCTCCTTTTGTTCGCCGGGGGGACAGGGCAAAAAAATGCATAAAAAACGCGCATTTCAACTACGCATCAATCTTATAACAAGTTTGTTATGGAAACAGAGCCATTCACTCACAGGGGAGCGATTTTTGCATGATGCGCATCAGGTTGACTGCTCGGGAAGCGGTTTGGTATATACCCGGATCCGGCGATTCCTCACACTGAGCCGCAGAGCCCGCAGAGAAATACGGTTTTTGGTATAAAGACAGCTACCGTGCGAGTTTGTTGATCCCCCGCTCGATCGCCGCCCGGATGAGATCCATGCGGAGGGGCTTGGTCATGAATTCGTCCATGCCCGCATCGAGGCACCGGGTTTTGTTCTCGGGGAAAGCATCCGCGGTGAGGGCGACGATGTAGGCGGGCTTTCGACCCGGGCCGCCATTCCTTTCCAGTTCTCTGATCATCCGGGTCGCCTCGAGGCCGTCGCAAACCGGCATGAGCACGTCCATAAAGATGACGTCGAAACCGTTTTCTCCGGCGAGCTCAACCGCCAGTTTTCCGTCCGCGGCGGTGGCCGCTTCGCACCCCAGATTTTTCAGGATCCCGGACATCAGGCGGATATTCGTCGGCACATCGTCAACGGCAAGGACCCGCAGGCCGCGCATGCCGGCCCCGGACGAAGCCAGTGCGGCGGGCTCGACCCTCAGGACTTTTTCCGTCCTGTAGGCGGGGACGGTGAACTTGAACGAGGTCCCTCTGCCGGGAGCGCTCTCGACGGAAATGCTCCCGCCCATGTGCTCGACGAGTTTCCGGCAGATCGCCAGGCCGAGCCCGGAGCCGCCGAACCGACGGTGAATCGAGGGATCCGCCTGCCCGAACACCTCGAAAATCCGCCCTTGCTCCTCCTCGGAGATCCCGATGCCGGTATCCGAGACCTCGCAGTCGAGCAGCAGGCGTCCGCCAGGCGTTGTGGTGGCGTCGATCCGGACGGTGATGCCGCCATCGGATGTGAATTTGATCGCATTCCCGACCAGATTGAAAAAGATCTGCCGGAGCCGCTTCGGGTCGGTGACAAGCTCCGCAGGGACGGAATCCCCGACATGGGACGTGACCGAAAGATTTTTTGCGCGGAGGGCAGGCTCGAACGAAGCGAGCACCTCGCGCAGGCACCCGGACAGCGAGCACGGGAGCATCTCCAGATCCATCCGGCCCGATTCGATTTTTGAGAGATCGAGGATATCGCTGATGAGGCCGAGCAGGGAGTTCCCGCAGCCCCGGATGGTCGAGACAAACTCCGCCTGGTGGGCGGGGAGGTTCTCGGCGAGGAGGAGTTCCGTGAAGCCGATGACCCCGTTGAGGGGCGTGCGGATCTCGTGGCTCATCATCGCGAGGAACGCGGACTTGGCCGTGTTCGCCAGCTCGGATGCGGCGACGGCCTTCTGCGCGTCCTCCATGAGGCTCAATGCCACCCTCCTGCTCCGGGTGAGCTCCTCGGTGCGGACGGACATGGCCTCCTCCATCTTGTCCCGCATGATCGCGCTTCCCAGACCAGCCGCAGCCGCACGAAGGGATTCCATCTCGTCCGTTTTCCAGATCCGCTCTGTGTGGCAATCGTCGAATCCGATGAACCCGATGAATTGCCCGTGCGAGTGGACGGGCATCAACGCCAAGGAAAGAACGTCCTGGGCAACCAGGATATCCTGCAGCGGGGGTTTGGACTCCCGGGCGAGGATCGAAAATATCGTGCCGGTGGCGAGCGCCGAGAGCAACCCGGGAAGCACCGATTCGTAGCAGACGTTCTGGAGAAGCGGGTTGTGGAGTTCGCGGGAGACCCCCTCCCTCACCCACTCGCAGCGCTGGCTGCAAGTGAGAGGCGAGCTCCGCGCGTCGTTCTCAAAATAATACGCGCGGTCCACCCCCGCCGCCACCCCGAGCCGCTCGAGAAAACTCGTCGTCCGGGACGCGAAGCTTCCCGGCTCGAGAAGGATCGTCAGCGCATCGGCGACGGCCTGCAAATAGTGCTGGGATTGGCTTTCAGGGTTCATCGCTCAAGGAATCCACTTTGTATTCCGGCGGCAGCCCGAGGCGGGAGCGGAGGTGGTTGACCTCGGATTTCATCTCCAGAACGCGGTTTTCGCGTCCGATCATCGCCCGGTTGAACCTCTCCATCTCCTCGACGCTCGCCTGCAGCTCCTGCTCGACGTGCTTTCGCTGGCTGATCTCCTCGAAGGTGACGACAAACCCGTCCGACCACGGTTGCACGGAGATGTGAAACCAACTGCGGACGTCTTCGTGCCCGTCGAACGCTTCGAGCTGTTCTCCGACGTTGGTTTCAACCACCCGGACATACCTGTCGAACAGCCCGACGGACAGGTTGCCGGGAAAAAGTCCGAGGAGACATTTCCCCAGCATGGCCTTGGATTCCCGGTTCATCATCGCCCCGGCAGCCTTGTTCGCGAGAACCAGGATGAAATCGGAGATGGAACCCTTTTCATTTCTCAGGCTCCGGAACGCCATGATCCCCTCGGAGGCGCTGTCGAGCACGCTCAAGAGCAATGCCTCCTGGTTCTGCGATCTCCCGCTGAGGGGCGGGTCCGGAAGCCGGCTTGCCCGATCTGCGGCCAGCCGGAGCTCGTTCTCCAGGCGGAGGATTTTCCGGATGAAAAGAAACTCGATGGCGAGGAAACTGGTGGCCGTGAGCACGCAAAAAATGGCGGCCGGAGCCCACAGGATCGTATTTTCCGGACCGACGGCCGCAGCAAATCCGACCGCCGTGAGCGCCAGCAGGGGCAAGCCGATGAGCAGGAACGATTTTGTCCGCAGAGACAAACCGCGCGGAGAAAATCGGCTCGAGGAGGCGCTCGGCATGGCGGCGGTTTCTATTCCAAAAGCAGGGAGAGGATGGCCTTCTGGGTGTGGAGGCGGTTCTCCGCCTGCCGGAATATCGTATCTGCATTCGCTTCGAAAGTCGCGGCGTCGATCTCCTTGCCCCGATAGGCAGGGAGGCAGTGCATAATCAAGGCGCCCGGTGCCAGTTTGCAGAGATCCCCGTTGATCTGATAGCCCTGCAACTGCGCGAGCCGGCGGGCGGATTCCTGCTCTTTCCCCATACTCACCCAGACGTCGGTGTAGAGGACGGTCGAACCGGCGGCCGCCTCGCGAAGATCGGAGGTCACAGAGATCCGTCCTCCCGCTTTTGCCAGAAAGGCAGGCGGCGGCTGGAACTCCTCCGGGGCCGCGATGCGCAATTCAAAGCCCATCCGGGCAGCCGCCCAGATCCATGAGCGCGCGACATTGCAATCGCCATCGCCGATAAATGTGACCCGCTGCCCCTCGAGGCTGCCCTTCGACTCGATGATGGTAAACAAATCCGAAAGGATCTGGCAGGGATGCTCCTCATCGGTGAGGGCGTTGATCGTGGGAATCCCGCTGAACGAGGCGAAGTCCTCGACGTCCTTCTGGGCAAACGTGCGGATCACCGCCCCGTGAAGCATCCGGCCCATGACCCTGGCCGTGTCGCAGATCGGCTCGCCGCGACCGAGCTGGATGTCGTCGGCTGCCAGAAACATGACATCGCCACCGAGCTCTCGGATCCCGGTCTCGAACGACACGCGGGTGCGGGTGGAGGACTTGGAAAACATCAGCGCCCAACATTGATTGCGCAGCGGGTGCGAGGCATGGCGCCCACGGGTGGATTTCATGACCGCAGCCGATTCCAAAATCGCGGTGATCCCGGAGGCGTCGAGGGCCTCGATGGAGAGAAGGTTTTTCAAGAGTGCAGAATGGGAGCAGGTTTCGAACCATCTTCCAATGACGCAATCGCGGCCGAGAACTTTTTCACCGCCTCATCGATTTCGTCCGCAGTCACATTGAGCGGGGGAAGGAAGCGCACGACCGTCTCTCCGGCGGGAATCGCCAGCAACCCCTCGTCCATGGACCTGACGACGGCCTCCAGCGCGGGAGGACGCGCACCTTCGGGGAACGACTCCCTGTCGAACTGGATCCCGACCATCAGCCCGACCGAGCGCACTTCGGTGACATGCGGAATCCGGGCGTCGTGCAAAGCGGAGACCAGATGGTGTCCGAGCCGGACTGCGGCGGCGCGAAGGTTGTCCCGCTCGATGATCTCGAGGACTTTGAGGCCGACCGTGCACACCATGGGATTTCCGCCGTATGTGGTGCCGTGGCTTCCGGGCCCGAGCAGGTCGCACAGGGGGCCGCGATCGTCCCGTTGGCCGTTGCCAACCCAGAACGCGCCCAGCGGAAAGCCGTTCGCGATGCCCTTCGCCCACGAAACACCGTCCGGCTGGACCTGAGGGGCAAGGCTCTTCCAGCCGCACCATTCTCCCGTCCGCCCGAGCCCGCATTGGATTTCATCAAAAAGCAGAAGCAGATCGTGCTTGTCGCACAGTTTTCGAAGCCCGGTCAGGAAGGCCTCCCTCGCAATGTGGATCCCGCCCTCCCCCTGCACAGGTTCGACCAGAATGGCAACCGTGGAAGGACCGATGGCGCCCGCCACGGCATCGAGATCGCCGAACGGCAGATGCCGGAAGCCGTCCAACAGCGGCCCGAAGCCCGTTTTCACCTTCTGCTGCCCGGTGGCCGAGATCCCTGCCATCGTCCGGCCATGGAACGACCCCTCGAAGGTCAGAATCTCATGCCGCCCCGTCGCGCTCCCGAACCTTCTGGCCAGCTTGATGAGCCCCTCGTTCGCCTCGGCTCCGCTGTTGCAAAAAAAGACTTTCCCCGGCCCGGTAATCCCGACCAGGCGCCCGGCCAACTCCGCCTGGGGTGCGGTGCGGTAGAGGTTCGAGGTGTGCACCAACGTGGCGGCCTGAGCAGAGATCGCCCCGGTGATTTCCGGATGCGCGTGCCCGAGCGAACAGACCGCGATCCCCGCCCCGAAATCCAAAAACTCCCTTCCTTCAAAATTCCAAACCCGGCATCCCGATCCCCGCGCGATATCGAGATCGAACCGCCCGTAGGTCGGGATGACAAACTCCTGGTATTTCTCGGCCAATGTGGACATCGGCGAACGCTAGACGATCCGCCGGTCAATGATGAGAAAAAAATTTCACCGCCACTCGTGTTTCGGGTATTGGCGTTGGAGTTGCTGTTTGAGTTTCGGGTAGGCGTCCGACCAGAACGACCGCAGGCTTTTCGTGATTTGGACCGGTCGGTGGCTGGGGGCGAGGATATGGAGGGTGAGCGCGTGGCGACCTATGGCGATTTTGATGTCGTCCTCCACGCCGTAGAGGTCCTGGATCCTTGCCGAGAGGAAAGGTTCTGCGGATTCGGCATAGGTGATCTTTGCCTTGCGTCCACCGGGAAGAGGGAACCGCTCGGGGGCGTGCTTGTCCACAAGCTGCTGCTGGGCATGGGTGAGCAGCGAACGGGCGTGGGGAAGGGCCGGGGTGTCCTTGATGTCACGGTAGCAGGTCGCTTCGTCGCAAATGAGCAGGATGATGTGGTGGCGCTCATCGGTGCCCAGGGCAGGAATCCCCTGCTCGGGAAGAAGGCGGGAAAGGAAGTTCACGCGATGGATCCACTGCTCGACGTCGTCGTTCCAGCCGTTCAGGCGAAGCCCGCCGGACAGCACTTCGCCGGCAAGGCAGGAGGCGGCTGCCGGTCCCGGCTCGGCGTCGCGGTCCTGGTTCTCCAGCAGAAGGTCGCGGAACATTTTGGCGCGGCGCATGACCACGCGTTTCTGGCTGGAATCGAAAAAGTATTCCGTGGTGTCGGAGAAATCGTCCGGGAACAGCTCGTGCAGCCAGGCCTCCTCGATCTCGGTGGCGAGATTCAGGAGAACCTGGGCGTCCCCGTCGCGGCCTTCGACCTCGGTGATCTCCGCCGCGACGAGCAGCTTGCCGTGCGAGGCCACGCTGTTGCGCGCCAGCATGCCGCGCCGTCCGTGAACGATGTCGCAGACGAGCGTTCCCTCGCTCCTCCGGCGCGCGACGTGGTCGGCAAATCCGGCGAGGATGCACCTCGCGATCGCCTCGTCGGAGGCGGGGGCCGAACCGATGTTCAGCGCCTCGGCGTGCGCGATGTCGAGGAACTGCTCGAAAAGCTTTCCCACCTGCCGCGCAGAGTCCGCATGGATGGCCAGCGACCGGCATTCGTTCGCACGGAACTCCTTGCGCTTCGCATAGGAGAAGACCCGCATGAGGACCTGAAAATCCGAGACGCCGGTGCCGAACAGCTCGGCGCGCTCCTCCTCGATCTTTTTATCCGCGCGCAGGAGCATCGAACGGGTCTGCGTGAGGGCGGCGATCAGTGCAGCGGCCCGCACGCAGCCGAGTTCCTCCGCCGCGAGAAACATCCGTGCGTAGCGCGGGTGGACCGGAAAGCTGAGCATCCGGCGCCCAGTTGGCGTGACCTTGCCGCCGTGCGTCGCGCCGAGATCGTCGAGCAGTGTTTCCGCGCGTTCCAGCGCCTGGGGTTCGGGCGGGTCAATCCACCGGAAATTTGCGAGATCCCCGATGCCGGCGGCCTTGAGCGTGAGGACCGTCTCCG
>CAZSDC010000082.1:0-12396 GCA_964605515.1 uncultured Chthoniobacter sp. | reverse complement strand
GCAGGCCCAGCGCCTTGAGCGGCAGGGTGGCTTCCAGGTCGTAATGGGTTCCCGCCACGGTCTGCCGGAGTTGGATTCCGGAAACCAGCTTCCTTTCGGCATCCATGACAAATGGAATCGCTTTTCCCCGGCCTGGCATGAGGACAATTTGGCGGATCGACGGCGCGCTTTCCTGCGCGAAGAACAACTCTACGCTCGATCCCATCCAGAACTGATCCTTTTTCGGAGTGATCTTGGAATCCTGCACGCGCACGGAGAGTCGCAGCCGGTCCCCCTCCCACGCGAGCGTTCCTTCGACGGCGGAGAATCCATTGAGCTTCGCTTCAAATCGGACCGGTCCGCTGGCGGCATTCAGGTTCCTCCGGAGCGGCACAAACAACGAGCGCGTGAGAACGCGATCCATCCCGGAGCTCAGAACAAGGGTAAACTCGCGGTCATCGTCGCGTCGGCGCAGCAGGACGTCCCGCCGGATGGTTTTTCCCGCAGGCACGGCGAGCTTGAGACGGCAGCCGGCGGTGAGCATGGCTTCTGTGTCCGCCTGGATGCTAAGAGGAACGGACACCGCAGTCGGCCCCGGATTCGTCGCCGTCACTGTCACGGCCAGAGCTTTAGCGGACTTCGAGGCTTTCGCCGCGAACTCCAAGCCCGCGAGGATCCGATCTCCCGTTCCCGCATAGGCGCGTCCGGTGCCCTGGACGACCGGCGCATACCCGCCAAGCAGGCCGGCCTTTTGGTGGGCGGCGATCAGTTCGTCGCACATCGCCCAGATTTTGTCCAAAGTCAGCACCGTGGCGGTGTGCGGATCCAGCATGACGGCATGGTAAATGTGCTCGCGCTTTTTGGTGAGCGCAGCCTCCACCGTCAGCGCCTGCACGTTGATGTTTGTCATGCACAGGGCAGCGAGCTGGGGAGGCAGGTCGCCGATGAACGTCGGCTGGATCCCCTGCGCGTCCACCAGGCAGGGCACCTCGACGCAGCAGCCCGCCGGCAAATTCGTGATCAGTCCCGTGTTTGGCACATTGCCGTAGATCACGGTCGGACGATTGGTTTCCCGCGCCTTGATGATGTAGGAACCGTATTCGTGGGAAGGGGCATTGATCCGGATGTCACCGCCTTTGCCCAGAAGATCCGACTCCGCCTGTTTCCAAGTCTTGATGATTGACTCGCAGCGCCGGAGGTATTCGTCGATCGGAACGTTGAACCGCTCGAGCAGCGGCTTTCCATGGTGGATAAAATACGGCACGTATTCGCTCTGGTGCTCGCTCGATTCGGTAACGAAATACCCGGTCCGCCTCATCATCTCGAACCGCACCTTGTCCTGCTGGAATTTGGAATCGTTCAACAGGTTGAAGAGAAACGGGTAGGCATCCTGACCGCGATAGTCAAACTTGAGAAAAAACGCCATATGGTTGATCCCCGCAACGAGGTATGTGATATCCTGATACGGGAGCCCGGCGTAGGAGGCGAGCTGCCGCGAGGTTCCCTGGACGGAATGGCAGAGCCCGACATGCGGGATCCCGACCGCTCTCGCCACGGCCATGCAGTTCATCGCCATGGGATTGGTGTAGTTCAGGAGCAGACAATCCTTCGCCCCGACCGCGGCGATATCCTCCGCGATCGAGTTGATGACCGGAATCGTGCGCAGCGCCCGGAACACGCCCCCCACCCCCAGAGTGTCCCCGATCGTCTGCAGGAGTCCGAACTTCCGTGGAATCTCAAAATCAATGACCGTGCCTGGTTTGTAGCCTCCGACCTGGATCGTGCAGATCACGTAGCGCGCATTCCGGCAGGCTTCCTTCTGGCTTAGCGTCGCCTGAATCCTGACCCGCGATTTCAGCGTGGCAACCATCTTGTTTGCCATCGCTTCCGCAACCCTCAAACGCACGGGATCAATATCCATGAGGCAAATCGTTGCGTCTGCCAGTTCGGGGGATTGCAGGATGTCGCCGATCAGGTTTTTTGCAAAGACGACCGATCCCGCACCGATGAGAGAGATTTTTGGATTCATGGAGGCATCAACCATCGCTGCCATCGCCGGAGAGGCGAGCGAATATTTGTGATGAATAACGACGTTTTTGTGATACGAGTCGCTCCTGTTTATGACTCCATGGATGCAAGTTCCCTTCGCATGTTTAACTGAAAAGCGATCCAGCAGCCGGTATCGCTGGGAGTGCCGACACCGCGGAGACAACGCATTTGTGATTATCCAGTGGACCCGCCACGGCGAGGGATTTTTCGAGATTGGGGGAGAGCGGCATGCGGTCCCTGCGAACAGCGCGTTTCTGGCGCTGGTGCCGGAGGCTGCCACCTACGGATACCCCGCCGGCAGCGGGGCGCTATGGACCTTCTCGTGGCTGAACGTATATGGGGAATTCGGCATGGAGCTCTGGAGCGGGTTCAGGGAGAAATTCGGCCCAGTGCTGCCGCTGGCCCCGGTGTCGCCCGCCGGACTCGTCCTGCAGCACCTGCTCCAGCGGGTGGCCGCGCGCACGGACATCGACAGGTTCGAACTCGGCGAACTCGCGTATTCGTTTTATCTGAAATGGTGGGCGCAGCTTGAACGTCCGCGCGCGAGCGGCGGCTCCTCGCTCGACCACGCGATCCGGTATTGCTGCGAGCATTTTCTAGAGCCGGTCACGATCAAGGAACTCGCCGACCGCGCGCGCCTGAGCCGCGAACATTTTTCCCGCGAATTCCAATCCCGGCTCGGGATCCCGCCCGGGCGCTTCCTGCGCCGCAAGCGCCTAGCGGCAGCAAGGGCGCTTTTGAAAAGCTTTCCGCTTCCGCTCGACGAAGTCGCGCGCCGCACCGGATTTTTCTCTGCCCGCCAGCTCCGCGACGCGCACCAGAAAGCCTTCGGCCATCCGCCCCGCTGAGAAGATTTTTGCTGGCGTCATACATGATTCCCCCATACAAGCGGACACATGAATACCGCTTCGAAACCCCGATTGGTCCACTCCGCAATTCTGATGCTCGTTCTATCGCTTTTCACACTCTCGGTGGCGAGGGCGGACTCTCCGCTGGAGAAGCACATGGAGCACATGAAGAAGGCCTACAAAGAGCTGTCGCTCGGGCTTGAGAACCCGCAGGAAAGCAACCAGGCCGCGTATGTGACGCTCGCGGAAACCATCAAATCTTCGGCGCTCCAGGCCCGCGACCTCGTTCCCGAATTGGCCGCCAAACTGCCTCCCGACCAGAAGGCGACAATGGTAAAATCCTACCGGGATGCCATGGATGATTTTGTGGTTTCCGTGGATGGCCTCATCAAAAATCTCAAAGACGGAAAATGGGATGAAGCCCGGAAGGATGCCGCCAACCTGAAAAATGAAATGAGGGATGGGCACCGGGAATTCCGGAGAGAATGACAAAGCGATGACCAAAGACGATTGGACGGTTCTGTTTGTCAGGGTCGTCGGGCTTTACCTGGTGGCCACCCACCTCGCCTCGTTCGTCACAACGACCGCCTCGTTGCTCATCGCCCTCACGCAGTCCGCCCAGGGAGCCCACCCTCCCGTCAACATTTACCTCTGGCAGGGACCGGTCGTATCCGCGCTCGTTCTGGTGATCGGCCTGTTCCTGATTCTGAGGGCCACGATCGTGAGCAAGGCAATCCAAAACCACGACAAGGGCTGAGCGCCCCGCCGGGTCCGGGGGTATAGAAATCCGGAGCAACGCGCTTCCGATTTTTCACGAAGATCGGGGCTTCCGATGCCATCAAGAGAAAATTATTGTGCCACCGAGGGGCAGATGTCGCGAAGCTCACAGCCCGCACAATCGGGCTTCCGGGCACGGCAGCGCTGGCGGCCATGGGCGATGAGCCAGTGGCTCAGGTCGGTCCACTGCCGGCGGGGAAAGAGCTTGGCAAGATCCTGCTCGATGCGGACCGGGTTGTCGGACGTTGTGAGACCGAGTCGCCGGGAAAGCCGGGCAACATGGGTATCCACCACGACGCCTTCATTTCGTCCGAAGGCATTCCCGAGCACGACATTTGCGGTCTTGCGCCCGACACCGGGCAGGGCAGCAAGCTCTTCGAGCGATTCCGGAACCCTGCCGCCGTGCCTTGCGAGAAGTTCGGCCGCCATGTTACGGATGTGTTTTGCCTTGTTCCGGAAAAAGCCTGTGGAGCGAACGAGCGCCTCCAGTTCCGGCACCGGGATGCTTGCGAAATCCGTCGTCGAACGGCAGCGCCGGAAGACCTCCGCAGTGACCATGTTCACCCGCTTGTCCGTGCACTGCGCGGACAGGATCGTGGCCACGAGAAGTTCCAGAGGGTTGGAAAAAACGAGCTCGCAGTGCGCATCCGGGTAAATCCCCGGAAGGCGGCTGAGCAACTCCCCTGCCCGCTCCGCGCGGTTCACTTGACCCCGAGAGCCGCCAGTCTTTCCTTGGCTTTCGGGACATAGGGACTGTCCGGAAAATCTTTGACGAGCTGCTGGTAGAATGCCTTGGCGCGGTCGAGTTGCTGGGCCTTGAATTTTGGATCCGAGCTCGCATTGACCTGCTCCTCGAGGAGCTGGCCGGCCTGCCAGAGGCCCTCGGTCGCGGCCAGGGGAACGCCCGAGAACAACTGCGCAATCTTCGCGTAAAAATCGATCGCCTTGCCACGGAATTCGGCTTTTGCTTTTGGGTCTGTGGCCGCATCGGACTTCTGCTTCATGATCAAGCCGTCGAGGAGGAACGCGTTTGCCCGGAGCTCCGCGCTCCCGTTCTGCGCCCGGATGATCGCCCCGAGCAATTCGATCGCCTCATCCAGTTTGCCTTCGTTTTGGAGCGACTGCGCGATCCCGTAGTCGGCTTCGATGACTTTCGGCGACCATGGATACAGGGTCTTCAACTGCTGGAAGAGCTTGCCCGCATCGGCGGTTTGCTTGTTCTCCTGGGCGATCCGGCCGAGGCCGAAGATCGAGATCGCCTGCGCCTCCTGGATGGCTGGAGGAGCGGTCGCGGCGGTCATTCCCGGCGGGTTCGGGTAATCCGTCGCAAGCTTCTTGAAGACGGCGGACGCCTGGTCGAGCTTTTTGTCATCGACCAGAGCAAGGCCGTAAATATCGAGATCCGCAGGCGAGTAAAGCACGGCGGAGTCGTAAGCCTCGTTCATCTTCGCCAATGCCCGCGCCTTGTCTTTCGCAGAAATAAATCCTGCGAGGGTGAAGAGGATTTTGCTCTTGGCTCCGGCGTCAGGTGTCTTCTCGGCCAGCTGCTGGAAATACTCCTCGACTTGCGCATCCGTCTTCAGTTCGGCTTTGAGAAGCATGCGCTGGCACGTCATGAGGGATTGGAGGCCGGCCGCAAGATTCGGGCTGGCGGGATACTTGGCCAGCACCTCTTCGGAAGTGGAAACCGAGGATGCAACAGCATCCTTCCACTTGGTCTTGTCATCCTCAGGAAGAGATGAATAGTTCGCCGCCAACCGGTCGGCGGCACCCCGCTGAAACTCAGCAACCTTGTTGAGGGCCTCGGATGCTTTGGGGTTCTCGGGGTATCCCTGCACAAACTCCAGGTAGGTGGCGATCGCCTCCTCCGGCTTGGCGGCATTGGCGGCATTCTGTCCGATCGAATCGTAGGCGAAGAAAACCTTGTCGTCCTTGGGATACTTCGAAACGAACTCCCGCATCAGCCTGTTGACTTCATCCGTTTTGCCCGCGGCCATCGCGAGCTGGGCCCGCATGAAGTAGGTGTAGGGAGCCGCCTGGTTATCGGGGAACATTTCCGCAAGCTTGGCGAGCGAGGCCCCGCCCTCGTCTTTTTTTCCGAGGGCGATCTGCGCGCCGCCGAGCGCGTAATAGGCCAGAGGCGTCAGCGGATGCTTCTCGTTGTTCTTGATGAAGGCTTCGAGCAGGGTGACGGCCCCGGCGTTGTCGCCCTTCTGCTGGGTGCCGATCGCGATCCAATAGTCCGACTCGACCGCCTGCGGGGTGCCGGGAAACTTGTCCTTCACGATTTTGTAGGTGGCGATGGCGTCGTCCCATTTTCCGGTGTCCTTGTTGATGCCGGCCAGGCCGTATTGGGCAACAACAGCCACATCGGGAGGCGGGTTTTTCGCGAGGTATGTCTGGAATGTTTTTATCGCCTCCTCGTAGTTCTTCAGCCCTGCCTGGGCCTGCGCCTTGCTGACGACGGAAAGCCCGACGACCCGGCCGTTGGGATACCGGCTGACGGATTCGTCAAAATACTTGATCGCCTCGGTCGGGTTGCCGAGGCCGAGATACATGTTGCCCATGGCAAACGGCAGGCTCTCGGCGACGGGGTTGTTTTTATACGTCGCGCTAAACTCCTGGTAGCCAGCCAGTGCTTTCTCGACAGCATTCTGGATCACGTATCCCATCGTCTTGTAGTAGAGCGAACGCATCTTCTCGTCGTCCGTCGTGAGAAACGGGGTCACATGGGTGATGAGGACTCTCGACTCGTTGTATTTTTGGGCGTTGAAAAAGATTTCCCCCATCTTGAGGATGGCTGTCGCAATCTGGTCCGGTTTGGCGCTGATCTCCGCGAACTTCTTGAGCTCGCGCTCGTTGTCCTTGTCGAGTTGCTTCTTCAAGGGAAAATTTTTCGCGTTGATCGCAGCGGCCTTTAATCCCGGGAAGGCTTTAATTTTCTGCTGCTGGAGCGCGATGATCTCCTCCTTCGGAAGAACCGACCGGTAGGCCGCGAGCGCCTGCTGGTAAAGTGATGCCCGTTCGGCCTCCGGGCTGAATGCGGCCTGCGTGAAGAGAATCTCGCCGATTTGAAAGTAGGCGTCGTTGATGAGGGCGATGTCCTTTTTGTCCGCGATGATCTGGCGGAGGATGTCCTCAGCCTGTTTCAGAAGGCCAATCCCTTTGGTCTTGTCCCCGCCGTCCTTCATCAGCTCGCCGCTCCCGATCGTGGCAAGCGCGAGCGCAAGGATGTTTTTGCTGGCCGGCAGGGCCGCGCTGTTTGGAAATTTTTGTATATTCGACTGCGTGTCGTCGACGACTTTGTCGTAATTTCCGATTTGGAAATTGGCCACGGCACGCCCGTAGGTCGAGGATTCCACATCCGGTGATTGGGGATACTTCGTGATATAATCCGTGAATTTGGCAATCGCCTCCTCGAACAACTGTTTCCGTTTGGGGTCCGTCGCAGCCAGCGCCGAGGCTTTGGCGGAGAGGATCTGCGGCAGGAAGCTTGCCGCAACCTGCGCCAGCTCCGGCGGCAGCCCGGGAAAAGAAATGGCCTTGTTCAAGGTGACCTGCGCCTGGTCGAACTGGCCGAGGAAAAACTGTGAGAATGCGAGCTGGATCGTGGCGAGCATGGCGATCGGATCCGTCGGGTAGTCCTTGAGCAGCTTATCATAGGCCGCCGCTGCGGCCGGGTAGTCACCCGCCGAGAAGAGGTTGTAGGCGGCGTCATTGGCCGCCGCTGCGCCAGCCGACTGGGCCCGAAGCGGATGGGCGAACAGAACGGCGGTCAATACGAGAACGGCAAGGCGAACGGGGAGCGCTTTCATAGACGAGACCTCGTTGATAAACGGAAGCGACCGATGTTTCCATCGGAAAATTGCGGGGGATCAGGGAGTTGCTGCAGCGGAGGGTGCCGGGTATTCCAAGTCCACCTCCACGGGACGGTGATCGCTCGGGTTGTCCTCGATGGCCGCAACGCGCGCGGCGGTCACTCTTACGCCCTTTGTAAACACATGGTCAAAGCAGGCGGCCGGGAATGGTGGAAACTTCGGGTCGTGGGAGGGAGACGAAGGCATCGACACCCGGTCCTTGAACGGAACTCCCTCCCAAGCCCACTTGAATCCGGCCTTCCGGAACATCTCCAGCGTCTCCTCATCGTGGAATTTTGCGTCGTCCCTGGAAGTATTGAAATCCCCGCCGATCACCACGCTGACTTTTCCCATCCTGCCATAGGCCTTCTCCATCTCCCCGACATGCGCGAGCAACTGCCTGGCGGATTCCTCCCGCATCGCGACATCCTCCGCGAGCTTTCCCCGGTTGCTCTTCAAGTGGACTGCATAGACAAGGAGCACACTTCCCGGAACCGGCTCGAAAACGGCAACGGAAAACCCCCGTTTCGGCGTGATGGCTCCGGGTTTCCAACTCTCCCACCAACAGCCAATAGCTGGAGATTTCGATGCGATCGCAACCTGCTGCATAGTCACTGCGCCGGTGTCATCCAGAAATGCAGAACAGACCTGCGGGGTCACTCCCGGGGTTTTATACAGGCTGATCTCCATGGCTTTGGCGTTCAGGATTTCCTCTGCGCAAAAAATATCTGCCCCCAGCGTGGCAACGATGGGCACGGCCTTCGTAATCTGCGCCACCACCTCCGTCGAGGTTGCTGTGGGGCTCCCGCCGGGAAACCACTCCATATTCCAAAAGACGACACGCAGGTTCTTTGTGTCCTCAGCGCGGGATGAGATCGCGGAAGAAACAAAAGCGAGGAGGACAAGTATTGCAACCTTCAGGAGGGCGGAGGGAGTGGGCATCATCCCACAAATGAGCAGTCATCACGAGGAGTCTGCAACCTCTATTCCAAAAAATCTTATCCCGGTCAGGCGATCCCTGCGCCCAGAACCGCGGCCACTCGCGCGATTTCCTCGAGGGAATTGTAGTAGTGAGGGCTGAATCTCAGCCATTGGGAGCCGTCGCGAAGCGAGCGGAGGGACGCGACAATCCCGGCCTCGTCGAGCTTGGAGAAGAGGAAGGCAGATTCCTTCGTAGGGTGCCGGCATGTGAGGATGCCGGATCGCAGCGGCTCGGTTTCATCGGGCGAGAGAAACACAAATCCCATCTCCCGGAGCCGGCCTTGAAGAGCGTCACGCACCTGGAGGATAGACAGCCGGACATTCCCGAGCCCGGCCGCGAGAAGCATTTCCAGGGAGGCCTTCATGCCATACATTCCCGCGATGTTTAGCACCCCCGGCTCGTAACGCCTGGCTGTCTCCTCAAACACGATCTTGTCCTGCGCCACAAAGTCCGGCGAGCGGACATTCCACGCCCCGAGCAGTGTCGGGCGGCAGAGTTCAAAATTACGCTTCGCCACATAGACGATCCCGATCGCGAGCGGGCCGAGCATCCACTTGTGCGCGTCCGCACTCAGAAAATCCACGTTCTCCACACTGAAGGGCCCCGCCCCAACAGTCTGGATCGCATCCACAGAAAAAAGGATCCCGCGAGATCGGAGCAGCTTTCCAATCGCGTCCACATCGATCTGCCAACCGCTCAAAAAATGGGCAGAGGCGAGGGCCACCAGTTTCGTCCTCCCGGTCAGGGCCGCCTCCACCACCCCGGGCGTAATCCGTCCGGGGGACTCGGGCCGCACGTGCCGGATCACCACGCCACGCGAGGCGAGAGCGGTCCAGGGATAGACGTTGGACGGGTAGTCGTCCGCGTAGCAGACGAGCTCGTCTCCAGGTTTCCAGTCCAGACCGTTGGCAAAAAGGCTCAGCCCCAGCGAAGTCGGGCCGAGCAGTGCGACCTCATCGGCATGAGCCCCGATCGCCCTGGCGCAAACTCCACGCGTGCGGGCCACATCCCGCAGGACGTCACCGAACTCCTGATGGTGAGCGCAGCTCGCCTCGATATGTTTGCACATCGCATCGGCGGCACATCGCGGCAGGATCGTGACCCCGGCGTGAGCCAGGAAAATCCGCTCACGGGCGACCGGAAACGAATCCAGCCGCAGCTTCTCCTCCGTGAACCAGCTCATTTCCTGGACTCCTCCGCCTCATGGATCAGCGACCAAAAGTCTTTTGTCCCTGCCAGCCCGCCATCCTCATCCTCAAGCGGGAGGTTCGAGCGGAAAAGAAAATCCCGGATCGTGTTTTTGTGCAGCACCCGGTGGATCAGCAGCCCTTCGGGATGCCGCTCGAAATAAATCCGGTAATCCCTGGCCCGGTAGCGGTGCAGCGTCCGCCCCTCCCGGGTCACCCGTCCGAATCCCTCCTTTTCGGCCGGCTCGGACTCTTCAGGCAGAAAATGGAACTCCGAGAGCAGCTCGAGCTGGAGATCCTTCGGCAGCGCGGCCATTTCGGCAGCACTGATTTTGTTGAAGATGACTTGGAACACGCCCCCATCATTCGCGTGGATCGGGCTCTCATGGCAAGAAGGGAATTGCCCATCCGCACGCGCAGGAGCGGACGGCATGACCATCGCGCATCATCCGAAAAACCAGTTTCTGCTGGCGCATGTCGCAGCACGTGGTAGGAGTTCAGAAACATTTTCATACCATGAGCATTCTTGTTGGAAAACCCGCGCCCGATTTCAAAGCCGATGCCGTCCATCTCGGACAATTCACCGAGGTCGAGCTCTCGAGCTACCGGGGGGCCAAATATGTCGTCCTGTTTTTCTACCCGCTGGACTTCACGTTCGTCTGCCCGACCGAGCTCCACGCGTTCCAGGAGAAGCTCGAGGAATTTCACAAGCGCAACGTCGAGGTCATCGGCTGCAGCATCGACAGCAAGTTCTCGCACCTCGCCTGGCTGACCACCCCAAAAAAGCAGGGCGGCATCGAGGGGGTCCAGTATCCGATCGTCTCCGATCTCCTGCGCACCATCTCGCGCGATTACGACGTCCTCTCTCCCGGCGGCGTTGCCTTTCGCGGGCTCTTTTTGATCGACCGGGAGGGCATCGTCCGCCACCAACTCGTCAACGACCTTCCGCTCGGGCGCAGCGTGGAAGAGGCAATCCGAATGGTGGATGCCCTCCAGCATTTTGAAAAGCACGGCGAGGTCTGCCCGGCGAATTGGACGAGGGGAAAAGATGCCATGAAGGCGACGAAGGACGGCACCGCCGAATACCTCGGCAGCCACTAGCGGACCACGTTCCGCGGCTCT
This sequence comes from uncultured Chthoniobacter sp., assembly GCA_964605515.1. Taxonomy (GTDB): domain Bacteria; phylum Verrucomicrobiota; class Verrucomicrobiia; order Chthoniobacterales; family Terrimicrobiaceae; genus QYQL01. The sequence continues at coordinate 1,595 of CAZSDC010000082.1, read as the reverse complement.
TGGTGCCGTGTGAAGAAAAAGGCAGGCCGAAAGGGAACACGGGCGGAGGTGTGCACACCATTGGCATCCTCTCCGATCTTTGATAGCAACCGTTCCGTGAAACCACTCGCCGATTGCCGTTTGTATGGGATCCTTGATCTCGGCTATATCTCCGCTGGAGGGGCCGCCTCCACCGCGCGCTCTCTATTGGAGGGCGGAGTCGAGATCCTCCAGCTCCGTGCAAAAAAGGCCTTGCCCGAGGCAATTCGTGCGGTCGCCGCTGAGGTCCTTCCGGTTTGCCGGGAATTCGGGGTGCCGTTCGTTCTCAACGACCATCCGGACCTCGTTGGGCCGACCGGCGCAGACGGGGTCCACGTCGGACAGGATGATCTGCCGGTGCCGCGAGTTCGCGAGATCGTCGGCCCGGATGCCATCATCGGCCTCTCGACCCACAGCTTGGGCCAGGCGCTGGCCGCCGCGGAGGCCAAGCCGGATTACATCGGATTCGGGCCTTTGTTTTCGACACCCACCAAACCGGACTACGCGCCGGTCGGCCTCGGAGACATCCGCGAGGTTCATGATCGCGTCCGGGTCCCGGTGTTTTGCATTGGCGGAATCAAGTTGGAAAATCTTCCGGTCGTCCTCAGTGCTGGAGCATTGCGCGTCGTGGTCGTCTCCGGGCTGCTTCAAGCGGCCGATATCCGGGAATACGGCAGGAAGTGCCTCGCCCTCATGAGCTGATTTTACCGCATGCCCGGCTATCTGGAAATCCTGGTCCTGTTTGCGGTCGCCTGCCTGGCAGGAGGGATGAACGCTGTCGCCGGCGGCGGCACGATTCTCACGTTCCCCACACTTCTGGCATTCGGAATACCATCCATCCAGGCCAATGCGACCAGCACGCTGGCGCTCCTTGTTGGAATTGCCGGCAGCCTCTACGGCTACCGGAGCCATCTTTCTGCCGCCAAGCCGTGGCTGAAAAACTTCGCGCCCGTGAGCGTGGCCGGCGGGCTCATCGGCGCATGGCTGCTCACCCGGACCAGCGAAAAGTTTTTTGACCAGCTCGTGCCGTTCCTGATCTTTTTTGCGACCCTCCTTTTTCTTCTCAACAATGTCTTCCGGCACCTGGCCGGCATCGAATCGGTCTCCGCAGGGAGGAGGCCGCACGCGGCGGGCACCGCCGCCGCCATGGTCCTGCAATTTGGCGTGGCCGTTTACGGGGGATATTTCGGAGCAGGCATCGGGATACTGATGCTGGCGACCATGGGACTTATTGGCCTGCACCACATTCATGAGATGAATGCGATCAAGACCGTGCTCGGCGCACTCATCAACATCGTCGCCGCGGCCTACTTCATCTATGCCGGCCTCGTCATCTGGCCGCAGGCGGCGGTCATGACACTCGGCGCCACGACCGGCTACTATCTCGGATCACACATGGCCCAGAAAATCAGCCAGCAAAAGGTGCGGGCTCTCGTCGGCCTCATCGGAATCTCCCTCTCCCTCGTCTTCTTCTGGCGCGAGTTCCTGGCAAAATAACACACCACAATCGGTGCTGCCACCCCATGTCCGACTGTTCTCAAACACAAAACTTTGATGCGGCCGCATCAAAGTTTTGT
>CAZSDC010000081.1:0-12421 GCA_964605515.1 uncultured Chthoniobacter sp. | reverse complement strand
TGTAGGAAAGTTCCTTGCCGTGGAGCTTCTCGAAATAGTCGTTGAAGCTGCCGTAAAGTTCGGCCTGCTGGTGGGGGTTCTCGCCATAGCGCAGGCGCATCTCGAGCGGCAAGTCGAGGCGGAAGCTGGCACACGTTTCCTGCTCCTTGTTGAGAAAGTCCGTAATCGCGGCATCGTAAGCGGAAGTGGTCGCAAACGCCTTGATCGCGAGGCGCTCCCGCAGCTTGCGGCTTGTCCCGCCGCCCTCCTCGCGTAGATCCTCGATCACAGCGGCATAGTCGGCCGGGTCGGTCACCACGCAGACGGACTGGTAGTTTTTTGATGCGCTACGGATCATCGAGGGACCACCGATGTCAATCTGTTCGATCGCCTCGGCGAGTGTGACGCCCTCTTTGGCGACCGTCGCCTCGAACGGGTAAAGATTCACGACCACCATGTCGATCGGTCGGATTCCGTGCGCCTTCGCCTGTTCCTCGTGCTCTTCGTTCCCGCGCAGATAGAGGAGGCCACCGTGGATTTTTGGATGAAGTGTCTTCACCCGGCCTTCGAGAATCTCCGGCGATCCGGTGAACTGCGAGACCTCGACGGTCGCGATGCCAGCCGCCTGCAGCGACTTGGCGGTCCCGCCGGTGGAGAGGATCTCGACCCCGTGGTCGGCCAGTGATTTTGCAAGTTCAAGAATGCCGGTCTTGTCGGAAACCGAGATCAGCGCGCGTTGGATTTTCATTTCAGGAGTGAACCCGGATGCTACGGGGTCGCGCCGGGGATTTCAATCCCCATCCCCTCAGGGCTGGCACACGCTGGGATAATCCAAGGATTTTGCGTGAAGCGACAGCGGAGTGCTGCGCTATGTGATATCAGTTTCTGTCTCATGCCACTCCGGATTGTCATGGAAACCAACGAGCTCTCTGACCAAGAGCAAGTTTCCAAGCCCTCAACCTGCGGGGCTCTCACCGTTTGGCTGACATCCAGACTTCATTCAGATAATCTGGAAGGATGCCCGCGAGCGAAAGCACAGCGGCATCCGCGCGGGCGAGTTCCTCAAGAGGATGGGTCGTTGCCACGGCGAGGACTTTCATGCCGGCGCGGTGGGCTGCTTCAATTCCCACATGCGCGTCCTCAATCACGAGGCAGTCAGCGGGATTGAACCCGAGCCGCTCTGCGGCGAGCAGGAAGACATCCGGGGCGGGTTTGCCATTCGTAACGTCATCTCCGCAGACAACTGCATTGAAAAGTTCACCGAGTCCGGTGGCGGCGAAGATGGCGTCGAGATTCGAGCGGGGTGTCGAGGAGCCGACCGAGCGCGGTATCGAGGCCGCCATTAATGCCTCGAGAAGCTCTCTTGCTCCGGGCAAAACCGTGACCCCCTGCTCACGCACAAGTTCCCGATAAAGCTCCTCTTTACGCTCGCCGAGCCTTCGAATCTCAGCAGGCTCTTCGCTCCAGCGGAGCAGGCCCGGGATGATTTCCTGGTTCTTTTTTCCAAAGCCCGCCTTGAAATGGCCAGACGGCAGCGGCTTTTGAATTTCCTCCGCAAGCAATTCCCAGGAACGTTCGTGCTGAGCCGAGGAGTCGATCACGACCCCGTCCCAATCAAAGATCACACCTTTCATAATCCCAGGATTTTGCGGACCATCGGTTCATCGGGTGACGGGCCGACGAGGGCGAGCGTCATGCGCGAAGGATCCAGGATTTCTGCGGCGGCAAAGCGGATCTCCTCGGCCGTCACAGCGCGGATCTTCTCATGCACGCTCTCGGGATCGACAATTTTCCCATAGACGAGGACCGAGCTTCCGAGGCGCATGTTCTGGCTTGAAGTGCGTTCAAGGGACATCCGGCTGGAGCCGACGGCATATTCTTTCGCGCGCTTGAGTTCGGAAGGCCCGAGAAGCTTCGTGCTCAGCGACTCGAACTCCGCAAGAATGAGACGCAGGGATTTTTCGAGGTTCTTTTTGTCAAGGCCGACCGAGATGTTAAAGACGCCGGAATCATCCAGCGTGAGCGGATGCGTGCTCACCGAGTAGCAAAGGCCGCGCTTTTCGCGCAACTCCTGGAACAGCCGCGAACTCGCATTGCCCCCGAGGATGATGTGCATCAGGTGGAATGCGTATCGACGCTCGTCTTTGTGGCTGAATGCAGGAAGCGCCATGGCCACCTGGGTCTGCTGGATGTCCCTCGCTTCCACGCTGAGGCGCGGGCGGGCCGGGGGGACGGGTGCTGGCTTGGCGGCAGGTTTGCGTCCGTGCCCCAAACCGCACAGCAGCTTGCTCACGCGGGCGACCACATCGTCGTGGCTTATATTTCCGGCGGCCGAGACCACGGTGCTCGCCGTGTGGTAATGGCTGGCCCGGTAATCGAGGAATTCGTTCCGGCCCATCCCCTCGATCGTTTTTAGCGTGCCGGTCAGCGGGCGCCCGAGCGGGTGCGCCGGCCAGAATGTGGCGTTGAGCAATTCCTGCACATGCGACGAAGGCTCGTCGCGATACATGAGGATTTCCTCGCCGATGACCCCGCGCTCGCGGTCGATGTCCTGCTTCGAAAACCGCGGGCTCAGGTAAATATCGCAGAGCACATCGCACACGCGGGGAAAATATTCAGCGGCGGCGGTGGCGTAGTAGCAGGTCCGTTCCTCAGCGGTGTAGGCATTCATGTCGCCGCCAACGCCTTCGATTTCCTGCATGATCCTGCGGGCCGAGCGCCGGCCGGTTCCCTTGAAAAGCATGTGCTCGATAAAATGCGAGATGCCGTTCAGTGCCGCCGGTTCATGTCGCCCGCCCACTGAGGCCCAGATCCCCATCGCTGCAGTCTGGGCGTGCGGCATTTCACAGGTGGCCACACGCAGCCCGCCGGGCAGGGTGGATAATTTGGTAATATTCGGCATCGGGAGAACTGGCAACCGTATCCGGCCTGGCTCCCAAGGTCAAACTCCGGAAAATCTGTATCCTGCGATGATTTGCTCCAGGTAAACTCTTTCGTCGTCAAAGAAAAGAATGTGTGCCTCTGAAAACTTCGCAAGCTTCCACGGACCATCGTCATCGGCGAAGCGCTTCCGCAGGTCATCGTAAGAAGTTTTTGAAATGATAAATGAATCGAGGGCAAAGTCTTTAACCTTCGAGCGCTTGAGGATGCTGGCGGCTTGGCTTTGGAGCCGCTGATGGAGATTGACCTTGGGGTTTAATGACGGATGGTTTTCGTTCAACATCCCGTGTGGTTCGATGAAGACAAGCCGCTGATTTTTTCCCTCGGTGATCCAAAGGATAAAATCCGGGTAAAAGCCACTGTCTTCAAAGAAGCCGATCCCCCTGCCTCGGCTGAGATTCCGCAGAAGGAAGAGTTCCTTGCCCTTGAATGAGTCGGGCTTTGACTGGCACCAAGCCTTCAGATCTTCCACAAATCGCATCTCGCTTTCGTTGAGGGCGGGCGGCGCGGAGGTCACTTTGCTGCGCCTCGAAACGAGCAGAGGCTGATACAGGTGCCGGTCGAGGTAGATACCTGGCAACTCGTCGCAGAGTTCTTTGTAGATGCGCTTGCCCTCGTCGATGATTTTCTTCACTTCGGCGATGAGCGCCGGGTCGCTGCGCGGCACACGCACGACATAGTCTTGGAAATTTTCGTCGTCCTTGGACAGCGGCTTGTATTCCATCCGCTCCGAATCCCAGCGCTGTTGGCGCTTCCGGTAGAAGCTCTCGACATATTTTTTCAGGACGGAGGCCATCACCGATTGCAATTGCACGAGGTTTTCCGCCCGTTGGGGCTTGAGGAGAGATTCCTCGCAGATCAGGGCATACATCTTGGGGTCCGATGCGCCGAGAATCTGGCGCGGGTGCTCCGGGCGGACGACCAGGTTGTGAAACCCCCGCTCCTCTTTGAAATCCAGGATGTCGAGGTAGAGCCGTTCCCAGTCGAGAAAGCCGAAACGCGCCGGAGGCAGCCAGCCTTCTTCGCCGCCGGAAAAGCTGTCCTCCTTGACTCTGCCGCCCGAGCCTGCGATTCGCTCCATCTTCACCGAGAAATCCAATACCACCTTGGCAGCCACATCGGGTGCGAGCAGGATGCGTTCGTTGAGCGCGAAACGGCTTTCCTTCGGCAGCCTCGGTGCGATTAGTCCCTTCTTCAGAAACTCATCATTGCGAAGGATGGGCAAATTGATTTCCACCTCGCCGGTCGGCTCGATGCCTTCGCGCTCGAGGTATTCGCGGAACTGCGCCATGTAGTTCGCCCGGATGGCAAAAATATTGAGACGTTCCAGCAACTCAATCCCTGCGGGATGCGGCTTCCCGTCCGGCGCTGGCAACGTGCTGCTGCGCCGGAGGCTGCGGTTGTAACCCTTGAGGCGGACACCCCGGCCGAAGAGCTGGATGATCTCCGAGCCCTCGCTGCGGCCGATGTTCAGCAGGCCCATGTTCGTCACCCGCCAGCTATCCCAGCCCTGCATGAACTTTTTTGCCCCTACCAAAATGTTGATGCGGGAATCGGCTTTCTTGATCCCCTCAAAGAGCCCTTCGGCGAGCTGGTCCTCCTCGACTTCCACGTCGGGACAGCCTTCTTCGATGAGCGTTTTGAAGCTTCCCGTATCGCCGATATAGACCAGCCCGAAATAGTCCTCTGCGCCGCTGACCTTCAGCCCCAGCTCGCCCGCCTTGCCCTTGATGTCGCCCACATGCAGCCTCCCGCCACTGCCCGCATGGAAGACCCGCTGGAGAAGGTCGCGGAAAATCACTTCTGCGTCGGTGCTCCACTTTTTTAGCGCGGCAAAGCGGCCCGCAAAAACATCGTGTCCGCCCTCGTCCTCGATGCCGCTCTTCCCTTCCAGAATGCGGGCGATGGTCTTTTGCACCCACTCGCGGTCGTTCCTCAGCACGGCGGCGAGGAATTGCACCACCGTGAGCACGTCCGATTCCTTGGCCTGCTTGTCGTTCTTGGATTTATTTACGGTGCTGCCGACGAACACCCACAGCGGATCGGCGAGGTGGTAGCGCAGCATCGCAGCGGACTTTGTTTGGAAGGCGCGCTTCTGCTCGTGAAACGCCAGCAGGTTGCCGAGAAGCAACGTCTTCGTCTGGTCCTCGGTCGTCTCGTTGCGAAGGTTCAGCACCTCGAAATCCTTCCCGAAGCCGTCGCCGTAAAAATATTTGTAGGAATAGTCGAAGAGGATCGCCTTCCCGTATTCCTGAGTCATCGCGTCATCGCGGGCCGCCGTCATCGCCTGGCCAAACGTCGCGCTGTATTCGAAGGTGAATCCCGTCTCCGCCAGTTTATCGCGGAAGCCCACCCACTTGCCGGCCTCGCTGCTGGCCCCTTTGTGGCCCTCGTCCACAAAGATGAGGTTGTTTCCCTCGAAGGCCTCGACCGGCACGCTCACGCCCGAGCCTTTCTTCTCCTCGACGAGCTTGGTGATTTCGATCACGCGCACGGTATTTTTCTTCACCGTCTCCAGCCCGCTATCATCGAGAGAAAACCGCGCGCAGGGGATGCCCGCCGCCTCCATGTGTTCGAGATGCTGTGCGGACAGCCCTTCATCCGGCGTGACCAGCAGGATGTTGTCCAACGGCTTCGGGCAATAGTGCAGGTATTGCCGGTAGTGGAAGTGCATCAGAATCGTCTTTCCGCTTCCGGTCGCCATCCAGAAGGCGAGCTTCGTCAGATCGCCGGCGGCAAATGCCGGGGCGGGCGGATCCATCACCGCACGGCGGGCATTGCAGGCTTCGACAAAATCGTTCAGGGACCTCCGTAGAGATTTCTCGTGATGAAAATACCGGTCCAGGAACAGCTCGGTGACGATCAGGGAAAGATGCTGGAAATACCGCAGGGTGAGCGGTTCTTTGCGGTGTTTGTTGAAGTAGGCGAGATGCCCGCGCACGTTGGCATCGTAGCGCTCCATGTCCTCCTTCGGCACAAGGCACTTCGATCTCCGTTCGAGAATCGTTCGCACGAGGGCGGATTTCCCCTCACTGTCGTAGCCTTCGCCCACGTCGCGCAGGCTCTCCAGCATCGCCTTGTTGGTGGTAAAGCCGAGTTCCTGGCACACCCACCCGGCCAGCACGAGCCTCCGCTCGAGTTTGAAATAGTCAGTCGCGGGCATGGGAGGCGGATTGGTTCACGCGAAGACGCGAAGACGCGAAGTCTTGATGGCTGTTAACGATGCGTTTGACACCTTCTTTGAACGTGGCTGCGCCGAAGTTGATCAGAAGGCCCATGCGCAAATCCAGCAACCGGAGGTAGGTGAGCACCTGCTTGCCATGCACGGGTTGCAGAAATTCAACCGACTTCAACTCGATCAGCAATTTCCCCTCCACAATCAAATCGGCCCGGAAACCTTCCTCAAAACGGCATCCGTGAAAGACAATCGGCACCGGAGATTGCCTCTCAACCCGCAGCCCCCGCTCGGCGAGCATCTTCGCGAGGACAACTTCATAGACGGACTCCAGCAGCCCAGGCCCCAGTTCCTTGTGCAATTGAAACGCTGCATCCACCACCACCGCCGAAATCGCCTCAATATCCCAGAGTCCATTCCCGTCCAGATCGTCTTTGGGAATCCCTTTCGCGCCCTTCGCGGCTTCGCGTGAGTCACTCATCGGGTTAACCCCCGGATTTTAAGAAGAGGCTCACGCGAAGGCGCGAAGAACGCGAAGGTTTGGCGGCTATGATCGCCCATCCCGTCGGCACACTCCCTCAAAATACTCTTCGCGCCCTTCGCGGCTTCGCGTGGGTTATTCATCATTAAACATCAAGTTTTTAAACACCGGATCAAGCGACTGGGCGCCTTCGATGAAGCTGTCCGTGTTCACAAAAATGTCCTCCGCTCCCTCGGCAAGCTTCTCCTTGGCGACAAATAGCCGGTCTCCCTCGAATTCCTTTTCCGTCCAGCCTTTCGTTGTCCGCCAGATGATCACCGTGGACTTGCCGCCGACGCGGCCGCGATAGACAAGGTAACGCGTGCCTTTGTGGTCCAGAGCGCGCCGCGACTCGACATGGAGGCCGATGAGGTAATTGAACGTTTCCGGCAAATCCACCGGCTGCGGCTCGTCCTTGCCGTGTCGTCGCAGCGTGTAGTCGAACGGCGCGTCCAGCTTCGCCACATTCAGCAGCGTCTCGCTCTCCCGCGTCTCGAAATCCAGCATGTAGCCGAGGACGTAATTCTCCAATCCGAGCAGCGATTGCCCGGCTTCCCCATCCGCCGGTTGGAACGAGATGTTGTCCAAGGCGTCCTCGAAGGATTCAAGCCGGAGATACTTGAATGCGTGGCTGGAGCCCTGCCTGGAAACGGGTTTGCCGTCTTTCCAGTCTTTGGAGTATGCGAGTTTTTGAAGGCGAGGTTTCAGCACGGCTTCAAAATGGTTGCCCATCTCGATGAGAAGGTATTTGCGACCGCCCTTGTCTTCCTGGTTTAGGTCAATCACGGCGTGCCCAGTAGTTCCTGAGCCCCCGAAAAAGTCCAAACACCAGCTTGAAGGCGGAGCTGCCATTTCAAGAATTCTCCTCACAAAACTGAGAGGTTTTGGAAAGTCGAAGTTTAATCCCATTCCCGGCAGGATTGTCTTCGTATCCACCTGCGTATCATCGAACATGACCGTCTGAGGCGTCATGTTTTCGTATTCGTCCAAATAATTCTTAATTCCAGGGACAGTCGTCTCATTGGGACCAAAGTGAAAGCCTGTTGGCTTTCTCGCCGCTATTTCATCGGTCTTTGCTTGGTCAAAACGCCAATTGCTCGAGAGCTTGCATTTCTTCCTTGTTCCCGGGTGAATGAGAACCGAGTCGGGAAAGACTTTTGCCCCATCACTTTGGAGCGTGCGATTCGGATTTCCGGAGCGATAGACCCCCTTCTCATCAAACTCAGTGTAATGGTCGAAAGCTTTGAACATTGGAATCTTGACCAACTCGCGAAGATTCTGCCTTCTTTCGTCATCGGTAAGCTTCATCTTAAGAAGTGCTTTTGTGCGTTTCTTGAACTCGTCTATGTAAGGCTTCTTAATCTGCCATTTCTGGGCGGCGGATACCGTGTCGGGATCCTTGATACTGACGATGCAATAATCGTGCGTAGCTGAGAGAAACTGAGACCAACTCTTGGTTGAGGGATTTACGCGAACGATGTTTGCTTCAGGTCGTGAGCCGAAGGTTGTGGCCTGCAACTGTTCGAGGTGGACATATTCGTTGTCGTCTATGCTCGTGAAGCAGGCTCCACCGCTCGCCAATAAAGACTGAGCAAGCTTGAGGCGTGGGTGCATCATCGCAAGCCACGAGGAATGTTGATAACTGTCCTTATAACAGAAGTCGCCGCTGCCTGTGTTATAAGGCGGGTCGATATAAACTGTTTTTACAAGCCCTCGAAATTTCGTCTCGAGAAGATTCAGCGCCTGGAGATTTTCTCCATGCACGATCAGTCCATCGAGAGCATCATCGAGGAATTTCGGGCCCGAGAGAAACTCCTTCGATTCGAGCAAACGCGTCGTGAATTCCGCTGAAAAGAACTTCGTATCCAGCACCAAGCTCTGCTGCGCCTGAAGGAACCCCACCTTCAGCGGCACCGAGAACCCCGGCTGTGTCGTATCCCCTTCGATCCCCTCGATATAAAACAGGCGTTTCCACTCCTCGATCTGCGCCTTGTTTTTGATGATCTCCGGATAGAGTTCCAACGGGACGCGGTCAAGGGTGACGCAGTAGTGGACTTCGGTGACGAACTTCTTTTTTTCGAAGAGGCGTTTCTGAAAGTTTTCGATCTGGGCGACGAAGGCGATGATTTTGCGTCCGATGGCCTTGATCGCGCGGAGCATCTGGAACCACCCGGCGGCGCGGGGTTCGCCGCCCGCTTCGAGTTCGTCGAGGTTGAGGACTTCGTTTTTGAGATAAAAATCCAACTCGCGTTCGAGGAAGCCGCCGAGGTCCTTGTGGATGAAGAAATCGGAGGTGTTTTTGCGGGTGTAGGTGCGGAGGTGGTGGTCGAGGAGGCTCACCGGGTTGCCATCCGCGTCTTTGCGTTTTTCCTGGGTGAGGGCGGCGAGCGCGTCGGGCACGGATTTCGCCGCAGCGACGATTCCGGGCGAGGCTTCCTTGAGGATTTTTTCCTGGAGGCCGTTGCCGGGGAACTGCGCCTCCTCTTCCTTGGTGAGCGGCCGGTAGTCGAAGGGGACGGTGAGCGTGCGTGTCGCCGGGTCGAGCGCCACGTCCACCGCGCGAGGGATGAAGAAGCGTTTCGCGCCCTTGACGTTGTTCTGCTCGACGTCCGCGTTGCGGAGCTTGAAGCGGACCGTCCAGCCATCCTTCACGGCAAGCCGGTAGGAGTAGTCGGTGAAGTTCTCGCCGGTCTTGATGTAGTATTGGTCGGAATTTGCCCAATGGAGGTGGACCTCCTCGCCGTTGTAGGGGATCGCGTATTTGTCGCGCTTCGAATACCGCCGCAGCGACATGAAATCGCCCTCGTCGTAATACCGGCTGAAGAACGTGTAAAGGTGGTTGAAAATCTCGGCTTCCAGCTCGGGGGCCGACCGCGCACCGCGCAGCCGGGATTGGAGGTCGAGGTATTTTTTTCCGGTCTTCGTCTTGTGGAACTGGGCGGCGAGATTTCCCTCCGCATCGAGTGCGCTCGTCCCCTCGTCCTCGTCGTCGAACTCCTCGTGGATCTTATTCGCGAGTTCGTCGAACTGGCGGCGGAGGTCCGCCTCGTCCTTCACGGCCCCGGTGCCGAGCGCTTTCGCGACGCCATCCAGCAGATCCTTCTCGATGAACTGCTCCACGACCGCCCGCTTCTGGTTCATGATGCGGTAAATCCCGAAGTCCAGCTCGGCGCAATCGAACTGGAAGAGCTTCCGCAGGAGGGCTTGAAATTTCTCGGCGTTCTTGCTCATGGAACCTGCCAGTTTTTCCTGACCGGGGGCAGGGGTCAACACCTGCTTTTACTCATTTTCACGAAAGCTCGCTTACGAAACACGTTCCGTGTTCCGCTACGTAAAACGCCGCAGGGATTTGCAACCGCGCAGAAATCCTACCCGACCCAGTCGAAGCGCACGACCTGCTCGATGTCCGGGTGCAGGCTGTGGTGGACCGGGCAGGCGAGCGCGGCATTTTCGAGGGTTTTGCGTTTCGGGAAATCCGGGGGGAGGGGAATCGTAAACGCCACATCGAGCTTCACGATCCGGCGCGGGGAGTCGGTGGACATCTCTTTGTCCACGCTGACCTTCACGTTCCCCAGGGCGACTCCATGATGCTCGGCAGAGATCCCCATGATCGTGGCCATGCAGGCCCCGAGCGAAGCCGCCGCGAGATCGGTGGGAGAGAATGCCTCGCCTTTGCCGTGGTTGTCCACAGGAGCATCCGTCAAAATTTTAGCGCCTGACGGACCATGCACCGCCTCGCACCGGAGGCCGCCGAGATATGTGATATCAATGTGAACCATGAGGGTATTCCACGCAGAAACCCCGGAAAACATCAATACGGAACCTTTTCAGATGTCTTCGTCGCTGCCGACCGGAAGGGTGAGTCTGGCCTTGGCGAGTTCGCCGAGCACTGCGGCCATTTTTTCGCGGACCCCGGGAACAAATCCGCGGTCTCTGTGAAAGACGAGCATGGTGAGATCTTCGCGATTGAAGAAACTGATGACACCCTTCTCGGTATGGAGCGTGACAGCAGGCACGGTGCCGATGCCCATGCGGGCGGACGAATCCCTCATCACCTTGAGCATGTCCGAGGCGTGCGCACTCATGGAAACCAGATCGACAGAATCCGGGACATTGTGTGAGGCCACCACGATGGAGCCGTGCGCCAGAACGCAGGAATTGATCCCAGGGAGCCCGCCGCAGAGCTCTATGACCCGGCTCACTGTCATGGTTTCCTCCGTAAGAAACAGCGCCTGCAGCGGCTCCTGCTCGACAATTTCCTGGCTCTTCTCCTCTCGGGGGAAATGTTCCGTGCGGAGCACCCGGACCGGAGCCGTGAGCGGCTGCGCGCTGAGCTCAGGTTCGATATGAGGAACTGTCCCGGCGGTTACGGCTTCGGGATTCTCCAGGGAAGGTGGAGGCACCATTGGCTCAGGTTCAATCTGGAGAGCAGGCTCGGTCTCGGCCGCAGGCGGCTCCGCGACTGGGGCCGGCGGTTGGACCGGAATATCTGGAAAAATCAAATCCGGAGCGACCGGTTCCTGACGAGGTTTAAACGGTGGCAATTCCACGCGGTGATCGGGCGGCGCCGGCGGTGTCGGCTGTGGGATTGCGGTCTTGCGCCGGAACAGCGGCAATCCCACAAACGAACCCAGCCGTTTCGCGGGGAATTTCACCGGGGCCAGGGCGGGTTCAACCGCTTCAAGCTGCGGTCGTGGGGCCGGAGGGATGTCTGGCAGCTCGATTGCAGGGGCTTCGGGAGCCTCATCCCCGGCCGTAACGGGAGTTTGCGTTTCTTGGAAAGCAGGCGGGGGAGCGATTGGCTCGAGGATGGTGGATGCGAGGGATGTGGGTTCAGGGGCGGCAATCGAGGTGGGGATCAGCGGGATTACCCTTGGCGCGCGGACCTTCTGCGCATCAAAAAGCGCCTCCGGTTCGGCGAGGGATTCCGCCACGGCCGGTGCTTCGGGTTCCGGGAACCATTCCGGTTCGGGTGGCGGCTCGGGAATCAGCTCCTCCGAATGTTCGACCAGGCGATAAGCTGCGGCCAGCTTGGCAGCCGGCAATTTGACCATGCCGTCGGACGAGAAGATGTGGTCCGGAAGCAGCTCCGCCAGAAGACTCACCGGGATCCTCGGCACGTTCTTGGTAAAGATTTTCTCTGCGGGAATATCAACGGTGAGGTCTGCAGGTGGCGGAACTTTCCAGCTCGATCTCGGGACAAACTGCTCGATATCCGCCACTTTGAGGGTGAGCAATTCCGGCGGGGTAGCCCAATACCGGAATCTCGGAGAAGGGGAAATTTTTACAACCGGCATTTCTTTCTGTTCATTCATCGCCGCTTTCCGATTATCGCAGATTCCCATGCAAAGCAATCCTGCGGAATTTCTATTTACTTCGGACGGGCTGATCCCCGTCATCGTGCAAGAGGCCAGCCAGACTCCCCGCCCGACCGGTCGGGTCCTGATGTTTGCCTGGATGAACCGCGAGTCGCTCGCGAAGACTCTCGAGTCCGGGCTCATGACCTACTGGAGCCGCTCGAGAAAGAAGCTCTGGCTCAAGGGCGAAACGAGCGGAAACACCCAGCGGGTGGTGCGCTGGTTTGTGGACTGCGACAAGGATGTGCTGCTTTTCGAGGTCGAGCAGACGAGCGGAGCCTGCCACACCGGCTACGAGAGCTGCTTCTTCCAGGAGTTGGACCTCAAGGGCAACCCGCTCCCCGTCGCCGAAGAGAAGCTCTTCGACGACAAAACGGTTTACAAGAAGTAGCCGTCTTCCTCAGGCGGCGTTCTCGGCTGCCGCAGCGGCGTCGCGCTTCTCATTGAAGT
>CAZSDC010000080.1:0-12491 GCA_964605515.1 uncultured Chthoniobacter sp. | reverse complement strand
ATCCTCACCTACTTTGCGAGGGAGGTCGCCGAAGAAATTTCCCGCGGCCGGTTTTCCCGATAAACCGTCCGTCCCGGGCGGCGATTTCGCCGCGCACGGTGACGACTGAAGCCCGGCCTTCGATTTCCCAGCCCTCGAAGGCGTTGTAATCCACGGCAGACGTCTGGGTTGTTTTGGAGAGGGCTCCGCGATACGAGGGGTCGAAGACGACGAGATCGGCATCGCTGCCGGGTTGGATCGCGCCCTTTTTCGGGAAAAGGTTGAAAATTTTTGCGGCGTTCGTGCTGGCGACATTGACCAATGAGTGGAGGTCGAGACGACCGGCGCGAACTCCGTGGGTGTAGAGCAGGGAGATCCGTTCCTCGATCGAAGGGATGCCATTCGGGATCTTTGTAAAATCCGACAGCCCCATGGGTTTTTGGGTTTCGAAGTCGAACGGTGCGTGGTCGGTTCCAACCGTGTCGATGAGTCCCTGCTGCAGGGCATTCCAGAGGATGTCTTGGTTCGCCTTGTCCCTGAGCGGAGGGGACATGACAAATTTTGCGCCCTCAAAAGCCGGTCTTTCCGCCCATGTCTTGTCGAGCACGAGATGCTGGATGAGGGTTTCGATCCGCACATCCACCCCGCGCAGGCGCGCGCGGACCGCCTCTTCGAGGGCTTCGCGACAGCTCAGATGAACGATGTAGACCGGAGCGCCAGTGACTTCCGCGAACGTCACGAGGTGGTGGACGCCTTCCGCCTCTACCTGCGGCGGACGGCTTTCGTGGTGCCATTCCGGCCCGGTTTTTCCCTCCGAGAGCAATTTTTGTTGGAGTTCGGAAACGAGGGTTTCATTCTCGCAATGGGCCGTTGTCACCACGCCGAGTTCACGCGCGAGCCGGAGGGTTGCAAAAAGTTCCGTATCGTTGATCCCGAACGCGCCTTTGTAGGCGAGGAAGATTTTGAAGGATTGGACGCCGTCGGCGACGATCTTCCGCAACTGCGCTTCCGTGCCGTTGTGGAACTGCGTAACCCCCATGTGGAAGGAGTAATCGCAGCAGGCATTCCCCTCAGCCTGGGCTTTCCATGTCGCAAACCCATCCTCTGGCTCCTCCGACCGGGACGGGCAACACATGTCAATGATCGTCGTGGTTCCTCCGACCACCGCCGCCTGCGTGCCTGTGGCATACGTGTCCTTGGAGAACGTCCCCATGAAGGGCAGGTAGATGTGAGTGTGCGGATCGACGAATCCCGGAAACACAAATTTCCCCGTCGCGTCCACGACCTCGGCACCGGGCGGCACCGGAATGTCCCGATCGATGCGGGTGATCGTCTCCCCTTCGCACCAGATGTCCGCCACAAACCTCGAGGTGCCGGTCACAACTTCCCCGTTCTTTATCAGGAGCGCCATGCGGGGCATCAAAGCACGGAGTCATTTTTCTCCATAGAAAAATTTTTCCGTGGGGACGTGCAGGAACCGCCAATTTCATCGGGGAACGTCCCCGTTTCGCGCCGTCGCTACTTCAGCACCTTGTTCCACTCAGCGATCTTGGCCTTCTGGGCTTCGAAGAGGGCGTCGGTGGAATCGAGGATCTCGATTTTGACAATTTTATCGCCTTGGGCGATCGCGTTGACGACGTCCTGGCCCTTGGTGACCTCGCCGAAGACCGTGTGCTTACCGTCAAGGTGGGGAGTCGGCAGGTGAGTAATAAAAAACTGGCTGCCGTTCGTGCCGGGGCCGGCATTGGCCATCGAAAAAATCCCGGCCTTGTCGTGCTTGAGCCCGGTTTTGACCTCGTCTTCAAACCGGTATCCGGGCCCGCCGGCTCCGGTGCCGGTCGGGTCGCCGCCTTGGATCATGAAATTCGGGATGACGCGATGGAACGTGAGGCCATCGTAGTAGCCGCGCTTCGCGAGGTTGAGGTAGTTGGCAACGGTGATGGGGGCTTTCGAGGCGAAGAGCGTGCCTTCGATGTCTCCCTTGCTGGTTTTTACAATGATGCGGATGTCGTCCATGGCGAGTGCGTTCGTCGCGGAGATCGCGGCAAATGTCAAACCCAGAAGAAAAAGCGTGGTTTTCATCGGTGGAAATTGTGGCACCATTCCGACGATGGCGCAACAACCAGTAAAAATTGGCGTCGTGCAGAACGCGTGCGCGGCCGACATCGCCGCGAACACGGCTGCCGCCGAGCGCGGGCTTCGTGAGGCCGCATCCCGGGGCGCGAATATCGTCTGCTTTCAGGAACTCTTCCGCTCGCTCTATTTCTGCCAGGTCGAAGACTACAAATATTTCGACCTCGCGGAGGAGATCCCGGGTGCGGGCACGACGCGGCTCGAAGCGCTCGCTCGGGAACTCGGCGTGGTGATCATCGCTTCCCTTTTCGAGCGTCGAGCGCCAGGGCTCTACCACAATACCGCTGTCATCATTGATGCCGACGGGGCGCTTCTTGGAAAATACCGTAAGATGCACATCCCGGACGATCCGCTTTTCTACGAGAAATTCTACTTCACCCCCGGCGACCTCGGGTTCCGGGCCTGGCAGACGAAGTTCGGAAAACTCGGCGTCTGCATCTGCTGGGACCAATGGTATCCGGAAGCCGCGAGGCTCACCGCCCTACAAGGTGCACAGGTCCTTTTTTACCCGACTGCGATCGGCTGGCATCCGAAGGAAAAAGCCAAATACGGCGCCCGCCAGCACTCTTCCTGGGAAACCGTCCAGCGCGGTCACGCGATCGCGAACGGATGCTACGTCGTCGTGCCGAACCGCATCGGACACGAGGCGCCGGATGGCGGCGACGGTATCGAGTTCTGGGGGCAGAGCTTCGTCTGCGATCCGGCGGGACAGATCCTCGCGAAAGCTGCCGTGGATCGCGAGGAAGTCCTCGTCGTCGAGGCCGATCTCGATTCCGTGGACACCCAGCGCACCCACTGGCCATTCCTGCGCGACCGGAGGATCGATGCCTACGGCGACATCACGAAGCGGTTCATTGACTGAGGAGAGGTCCGGTCGGAGCCATCGTGGGGGCATTGCCCGGATTCTCGGGCAATATCTGTTTTTGAGGTTTCATGCGCTCGCCATACGTTTCATCCTCGCAATCCGGACCTGGTTACTGGTAACGACAAAACCATGGATACCCCGGTGCGATACTGCCAGTTCGGTAAACGCTTTCTCGATGGGTTTTCCTGGATCGCGCCAGTGACGAACAACCGGCTTGGCGACGCGCTGAACATCGAGTTTGTCCACGAACAGCTCTTCACGATCGAGGGAGATAAGGTGCTTCATGATGTCGGCTACGGCGAGAAGGGAAAACGATTCAGCGAGGCCGACTACGGCAAACCGATCAGGTCGCTGGCCGACCTGGCGAAGAACGGATACTGGCTGGTCGGCCGGAGGTATCATCCGGAGGCTGCCGAGGAGGCGCTCGCGGAGATCGACGACGGCCACTACTATTCGTTTTTCAGCAACCAGTGCCAGGACTGGGCGGACCGGATGTGCCGGAAGATGGAGCGGATTGAAAAGGCACGCGGGCTGGCACCGTTGGGCAAACCGGAGGAGGAGTTGCGCGAGAAAACCTTTTGGAAAGAGAAGCCTCCGACCGCGCCGGCGTCGGTGCTCCTCGGCTTGCTGGCCATCGGGCTCGGGATCGGATCCATGCTCGCACCCTCAGTCGCCGCACACCGTTCCATCTGGATCCTGGCCGCATTCCTTGTCATCTCCGGGATCTCCGAAATCCTCTATGCGTTTCACGGGCGCATCTGGAGCCAGATCCTCGGGACCATGTTTTTCGCGTTCCTCAACATCGCCGCAGGCTCCGCGCTTTTCCTGGATGCGCAATTCGCCGCCAACTGGGCCGGTGGTCTCTTCGGGCTGGCCTTTGGAATCAACGGGCTGGCTCACATTGTGGTCGCCGTGCGGAGCCGTCCGTTTCTCCAATGGCTGGGCACCCTGCTCACCGGGACCGCGATGCTGGCAGGGGCGATCCTTCTGCTCACCCACACGATCGGCGAACGCGATATCCTTTTCGGCGTCATGATCGGAGTCAACCTCATCCTCGGCGGACTCTCCACTCTCTGGCTCCGCTGGTCCGCCCGGCGCGCCCCGGCGTAGGATTGGCCTGGAAAAATGCGATGTGGTCGGCGCGTAGCCGACCTTTGCACAACGGTGGAGCCCTCCCCGGACGACGTCCGTTTCACTTTGCGCTTGTAGTTGGGCGCGATTGGTTCCAGTCGTGGAGAAGAATGCCACACCATCGATCCGGATCCGAAATCTGGCCGACCATCCGGAGGTTTCTGCCATCGCTTCTCGTGTACTGGCCGAGGCTTTTGGGAATCTTTGCTCTGCTGCTCGTTGCTGCGGTCCTCGAGCTCGTCCGTCCGTATCTCATCGGGAGGGTCGTGGATCTGGCGGCCTCCCGGCAACCCTGGCTGCATGTGGCGTGGATTCTGGGGATATTTCTCGTTGCCGTGGTGGCGAGGAGCGGGGTCATTCTCGCCAGGAACTTCCGCATGCAGCAAACAGGAATGCGGATCACCTGCGATATGAGAGTCGCGATTTTTCGGCATCTCCAGAGCCTCTCTCTCAAGTTTTACGATGCCCGGCACACGGGGAAAATTGTCTCGCGTATCAGCACCGACACCGGGGCGCTCTATGCGCTTGTAACCGGAGCCTCCGTGAATCTCGTCGGCGACCTGGTCACGGTCGTCGGCGCGATGGTTCTCCTCCTAAACGCCAACTGGCCGCTGGCGATTGTCACCTACGCCATCCTGCCGCTGTTCGTCGCAAATTACCGATGGCACCGCCGCCGGTTGCGGATCGAGAGCCGGCGCCACCGGCAGAACTGGGACAAGGTCATGAGCTTCCTCCACGAGAGGATTTCGAGCACACGCCTCGTGCGGGCCTTCGCGATGGAGGGTGTGGAGGTGGAGAATTTCCAGAAGCGCATCGAGGCGGACTTCACGAATTTCAACCGCATCACCTGGAGGAACACGCTTCTCACCGTGGGGGCGGACCTGATCGCCGGCCTCGGCCTCTTCGTGGTCCTGGCCTATGGTTCGTGGCTGGCCATGCAGCCGGGCAGCACGTTCACCGTCGGCCAGCTCACCGCATTTCTTTTTTACCTCGGCCTCCTCTACGCGCCGATCACCCGGATCGTGGACTCGAACACCATCATGCAGCAGGCGGCGACATCGCTCGAGAAAATTTTTGCCCTGCTCGACACGCGCCCGCACATTCCGGAAAACGAATCCCTGCCCGCGCTGCGGAACCTTGACGGCCGGGTCACGTTCGAGGATGTCTCCTTCGCCTACCGGCCGCAGCACAAGACGCTTCACCACCTGGATTTTGAAGTCCCCGCAGGCGCCATGTTTGCCCTCGTCGGGCCAAGTGGCTCGGGAAAAAGCACGCTGATCACATTGATGGCGAGGTTCTACGACCCGACCGAGGGCCGGATTCTCTTCGACGGAAACAATATCAGGGATTTCAACGTGCATTCGCTGCGGCGGCAGATCGGCATCGTCATGCAGGACAACATCCTTTTTTCCGGCACGATCGCCGACAACATTCGCTACGGACGACCCGGCGCGAGCGACGCGGAGATGAAGCAGGCGGCAATCGCAGCCCACGCGGACGAGTTCATCTCCAAGCTCACCCACGGCTATGAAACATGGCTCGGAGAAAAGGGCGTCCAGCTCTCCGGCGGGCAGAGGCAGAGGATCGCCATCGCCCGCGTCGTCCTGAAGGATCCCCGCATTCTCATCCTCGACGAGGCGACCTCCGCCCTCGACACAGAATCTGAACGCCTGGTCCAGGATGCGCTTGAAAAATTGATGGCCCGGCGCACGTCAATCGTTATCGCCCACCGCCTGTCCACTATAGTCAAGGCGGACTGCATTCTCGTTCTGGACCAAGGCCGTATCGTCGAACATGGAAGCCACCGGGACCTGCTCGCGCAGGAAGGCCTGTATCACCGGCTGCACAACATGCAGTTCGCCAAATCCATCGAGAGTTTGGAGCAATGAGAGCAGCGCTGCCCAAGCCAAATTTCCGCGTTCTCCCTTTGCCACTTGTGCAGCGGGATGCAAAAAAGCTGCTGACCGCGCAGCAGCTTCTGGAAGGCATTGGGCTGGCCAAACGGTTGCGTAACTATCCCGCCGTGCCCGACCTGAGTATCGAGAGGTGCGGGGAAGGAATGGAACTGCGGATCGAATCCCCGGCCATCAATCCGCAGGGATGGTTGCGGGCGATCTTCTGGATTCACGGGAAAACCCGGACAATCTACATCGTTGATCTTTTCTGGAAAAAGACAAATAAAGTGACAACCGCTGATCTGCATCGTGCGAATCATCGCATCCGTCAGCTCAGGGCGGAGTTGAGTTGATCTGTCCAAGCTGCAGCTGTGCCACCGTTGCACAACGGTGACCGCCCGGCCGGAAGCGGCTACGCGATCAGGGCGGTGACATCCACGCCGAACGCACGGGCGAGTTTTTGCAGGGTTTTCTGCTGGGGAATATGCTCCCCGGATTCGATGACGGCGACATAGCTCCGGGACAATCCGGATTTCTTGGCCACATCAGCCTGTGTGGCGAACCCCGCCCTGGCTCGCAACGAGAAGTAGATTTTTAGGAATGCACCCGTTTTTTTGGCGGCAGCGGCTTCGGTCTTCGCATAACCGGCATCTGTCGCCTTCAACCCGGCCTCCCACACCTCGACACTCTCCGTGGGGAGTTCGAGCGGCTTGTTGGCGCTGATTTCTTCGAGCGTTCGCAGGATGTTTTCTTTTTCTTCCGGATCCGTTTCGCGGTCGAACTCAAAACAGAGCTCGACAATGGAAGAAATCCGCTCCCGCTCCGCTTCGAGGGAGGGTGAGCTTTCGATGCTCTTGAGCGAAGCACGCAGTTTGGGGTGCTTCCGCAGGATGCCTACACCCAAATGTTTCTCCGCGACGATTTCGAGGACGTTCATGAATTCACGACAATATAGAACAATATCAAACACTTTCCATCTTTTTCTAGCAGAATCATGCCTTCTCTCGCTCCACCTTGGAATGACGGTCAAAGCGTCGGGACCGCCTTTTCCTCGCCATCTTTTCCTTTTCCTGTGAAAAGAATCTCTTTCCGCCTCCATGCGCCTGATTCCGAATAACGACCGCTCCGTCTTTCCCTGGCGCCAGTCGGCCCGCCAGCCATGAGCAACCTTGGCTCCATCCACACCTACCGGTCCGAGGTGGACCAGATCATTCGCTACGGCGGGAGCGCTAAGGAAACCTCGATCCGCCGGGCCGTCTTCAATCTCATCAACGCCTACGCCCGCCCTCGCGATCTCCTGCTGGTCGAGGAACTGGATTACTACAATCCCCGCCGCAAAAAGCGCGTGACCCCGGACGGCACGTTGAAAAATATCCTCCGCCTCGACTACGGGTTTTGGGAGAGCAAGGACACCGACGACGACCTCGAAGTCGAGATCGCCAAGAAATTCGACAAAGGCTACCCGGACTCGAATATCCTCTTCGAAGACTCGAAGACCGCGATCCTTTACCAGGACGGGCGGCAGATGCTTTCAGCGCCGTTCGAGAGGGACGAGGCCCTTGACGAACTTCTCACCGCCTACGTCGCCTTCGAGCACCCGGAGGTGCGCGAGTTCAAGGAAGCCGTCGAGCGTTTCAAGCGCGACATCCCGAGCATCGTCAAGACCCTGCGCGAGATGATCGGGCAGCAGGGCGCGGACAACGCAGGTTTCCGCGAGCGCCGAGGTACGTTTCTGGAGCTTTGCCGCACGGCCATCAACCCCTCCGTCACCCCGGAGGATGTGGACGAGATGCTCATCCAGCACATCCTCACGGAGGAAATCTTCCTCTCGATTTTCAGCGACACCCAGCTCTTGGAGGAAAACAACATCGCCCGCGAGCTGAAGCAGGTCGAGGCGACATTCTTCACCGGCCAGACGAAGCGCGACGCCCTCGGGCAGATCAAGCACTACTACGAGTGCATCAAGGCCCAGGCCACGAGCATCGTCAGCCCGCGAGAAAAACAGACGTTCCTCAAGGTCATCTACGAAAATTTCTACAAGGCATATAACCCGAAAGGCGCGGACCGCCTCGGCATCGTCTATACGCCGGGCGAGATCATCGATTTCATGATCCGCTCGACGGACACCCTGCTGCACCGCCACTTCCGGCGCGGACTGGCGGACAAAGGCGTCGAGATCCTGGACCCCGCGACCGGCACCGGCAGCTACATCTGCGAAATCATCGAGCACCTCCCCCGCCAGGTCCTCGCCCGGAAATACAAAAACGAACTCCACGCGAACGAGGTCGCGATCCTCCCCTACTACATCGCGAACCTGAACATCGAAACCGCCTACGCGGCCAAAATGGGCTCCTACGCCGCTTTTGAAAATATCTGCTTCGTCGATACCCTCGACAACACCGAGGGCCTGCGGGTCGAGAACCAGTGGGAACTCGGTGGGCTCAGCCTCGAAAACACCCGCCGCATCAAGGAGCAGAACAAACGTAAAATCAGCGTCATCATCGGCAACCCGCCCTACAACGCCAACCAGCAAAACGAAAACGACAACAATAAAAACCGCGCCTACCCGCACATAGACAGGCGCATCAAGTCCACCTACATCGCCGCCAGCACCGCGCAAAAAACCAAGGTCTATGACATGTATGCCCGGTTCATCCGCTGGGCCAGCGACCGGATCGCGGACCAGGGGATCGTCGCGTTTATCTGCAACCGCTCGTTCATTGACCAGCGCACATTCGACGGGTTCCGCAAAGTCGTCGCCCAGGAATTCGACCACATCTATATCGTGGACACGAAAAGCGATGTCCGCGCCAACCCGAAAATCTCGGGCACGAAACACAATGTCTTCGGCATCCAAACCGGTGTCGCCATCGTCTTCTTCGTCAAGGATCAGAGCGGTCCGGCGCAGCTTCCCGGAATCATTTATTACACGTCGATGGCGGACGAGGTTCCGAAGGATGAAAAGCTGGAAATTCTCAGCGCAGCCAAGATCGAGATGCTGGACATGCAGAGGATCGAGCCGGATGCCGATGGCAACTGGCTCGACATGGATGTCAGCGACTACAAAAGCCTACTGCCGCTCGTCGGAGAGATGGAAAAGGCCGTCTTTGCACTCACGAGCAACGGCGTCGTCAGCAACCGCGATGATTGGGTCTATGATGCGGAGGCGAGCGTGCTGGCAAGGAAAGCCATGTTCCTCAGCGAGGAATACAACCGCTTGCTGAAGACGGCAGATTCGACGTTTCCTAACACCATCAAGTGGAGTCGCGACCTTAAGCGAAAATTCGGACAGGCCCGCAAATCCAAGTTTGACCGGAAGCTAATCGTCTCCGCGCTCTACCGACCATTCACAAAGCTTTCGCTCTATTCTGAGAAACTCTTCGTCGATATTCTCACCGACAACCATTACCAGATGTTCGGACCGGAGCTGGATAAGCCGAACACTATCCTTGTTCACACGGCCCCCGATTCGCAAAAGCCGTTTCTAACCTATGTGGGAAACTGCCTGCCGGATCTTCATTTCGTCGGGGCCGCTGCCGGGACAACGTGCCTTCCCCTCTACCGCTACGACGGGGAAGGCAACCGGCACGACAACCTGACCGACTGGGGGCTGCGGCAGTTTCAGGAGCACTACGGCGATGAGGCGATCACGAAGCCCGACATTTTCCACTACACCTACGCCGTGCTGCACCATCCGGCCTACCGGACGAAATACGAGATCAACCTCAAGCGGGAGTTTCCCCGGCTGCCATTTTACGAGGACTTCCGGCAATGGGTCGAATGGGGCAAGGCGCTCATGGAGCTGCACCTCGGCTACGAAGCTGCCGAGCCCTTCCCGCTCGAACGCCAGGACCGCAATGAACCGGGCGGTAGGCAAAGCGACCTCCTGCCGGACGAACGCCTCCGCCCGGCCCGCCTGCTCGACGAGAAGCCCCACCTCAAGCCGAGGCTGAAAGCCCTCAAACCCGAAGGCATCATCGAAATCGACGCCACGACCACGCTCGGCGGCATCCCCGCCGAAGCCTGGGAATACAAGCTCGGCAACCGCAGCGGGCTCGAATGGGTGCTCGACCAGTGGAAAGAACACAAGATCAGCGACCCCACCGTCGCCGAGAAATTCAACACCTACCGGTTCGCCGACCACAAAGAGAAAGTCATCGCCCTCCTCCAGCGCGTCTGCACCGTGAGTGTCGAGACCATAAAAATCGTCCGCGCCATGCCGTAGAGCGGCACCGATGACAAGGCGCAACTTGGGCCTCGCCAAAAACAACTTGCCCGCCACCGCTCGGGCAACGGATGCCCGGCCTCAATCAGCCTCAGGATTTCTTTAATCGTTTCTCCAGCCAGCGCAGACAGTCTTCGTGCCAGAGGATTCCGTCCTTCATGCCGAGGCCGTGTCCTCCATCCTGGTAGATGTGGCATTCGAACGGGACGCCGGATTTACGCAGTGCGGAGACGAACAGAAGAGAGTTGTCCACAGGCACGGCGGGATCTTCCCACGTGTGCCATACGAAGCAGGGCGGGGTTGCGGGGGTGACGTGGTTTTCGGCAGAGAGTTCGGCGCACCTGGCTTCGGGAGCATTTGCGCCAAGCAGGTTGTCGCGCGACCCGCCGTGCGTGGAAGCTCCCATGGTGATTACGGGATAGCAGAGGATGCCGAGGTCAGGCCGCGAGCTGGCCCTTTCGACAGGATCTGGATCGTCGGGGTTTCCCTTGTCCCATTTCGTGAGAAGTGTCGCGGCGAGATGCCCGCCCGCAGAAGAGCCAATGATGACGATCTTGTTGGGATCAAAACCGTCGGAAGCGGCCCGGGAGCGGACGAGTCGCAACGCTCTGGCCGCATCAGCCAGCATCACCGGATGCCTGTATCCATTGCTTCCGAGCCGGTAGTTGAGGACGAAGGCCTTGAACCCCTGGAGTTGGAAGACGCCCGCAAAGCCTTCTCCTTCGTGAGCGGCGAGCCCGCCGTAGCCGCCGCCGGGGAGGATCAAAATCGCGGAATCCGAAAATTTGCTGCCGAACGGCTCGTAGATGTCGAGCGTGGGGGTGTCGCCTGCGGCGTTGGCTTTTGCATGGGGCACAGGGCCCGGCCAGAGAGGAATGGTGTGCATTGGTAGAAAATCAAGGCTCTGCTACTGGACCGCTATACCCCGCCGCCGCCTGACTCCCCAATCCTTTTTTCCAATCGACCGTGCCCGCAATCCGGCGCATGATGATTTTCTATGACCTTTCAAGCCCGGATCGACCAGGACATCAAGGCGGCCATGCTCGCCCGAGAGACGCTGAAACTCGGCGTGCTGCGCATGCTCAAGGCCGCGCTCATGAACTCCGCCATCGAAAAGCACGGCGCCGGCGGTGCGCTCGATGACGCGGACGCGATCGCCATCGTGCGCAAGGAAATCAAGAAACGTCAGGATTCGATCGAGGGATTCGAGAAAGGCGGACGCCCCGCCATGGCGGACAACGAACGCGCCGAGATGGCGATCCTCTCGGTTTATCTCCCGGCCGCACCCAGCGCGGAAGAGGTCGCGGCGCTGGTGAGTGCGGCCATCGCCGAAGCCGGCGCGACCACGCGCCAGCAGATGGGTGCGGTCATGAAGATCGTCAATGCCAAAGCGGCGGGCCGCATTGACGGCCGCACGCTCAGCACCGAAGTGCAGAAGCAGCTCGGCAGCTGATCAGTATCCCAGCACCTGGAGGAGCGCGGAGGCCGCCCGCTGCGATGCGCCGTGCGCGTCAAGTTCCGAGGTAATCTGCAGGAGTGAGCGCGTGAGGTCCGCGCGGGCTGCGTCATCGCGCAGGAGACGGAGGACTTCGTCCGCCAGCGCCTCCGGCGTGGCGTCGTTTTGGATGAACTCGCGGACGACATGCGGGGCCGGCCTTGCGGGGAGGCGCGGATCCGCTGGGGGGTTTTGGCGGTAGTTGTTGAGGATGTTGACGATTCCGAGCCCGTCCACGTCCACGAGGCGTTTTCCGATTTCGAACGTGAGCCAGGCGATCTTGTAGATCAGGCAATAGGGAAGCCCGAAGAACGCGGCTTCGAGGGTGGCGGTGCCGGAGCAGACCACTCCCGCCGCCGCCCGCTGCATCAGGGAGTGAGCGGTTCCGGCACGGACGACGATGTCGCCGGCCATCGCGCGCATCCGCTCCGCATGGGCCTCGCTCGCCGCCGCCGCCTCGAAACGGGCTTCCGGATATTCCCGCCGGATGATTTTTGCGGCCGCGACCATCACAGGAAATATCCTCTTCACCTCGCGCTCGCGGCTTCCGGGAAAAAATCCGACCAGCCCGCGTTCGCGGGGAGCGGGCACCCGTTCGCGTTCCAGGGCCTCCAAAAGCGGATGCCCGACAAAGACGGTATGGAGGCCGCTCGCCTCATACATCGGGGCCTCGAACGGAAACACGCAGATCATCAGGTCCAGAATCCGGGCCATCTTCGGGATGCGCCCGCGATTCCATGCCCAGACCTGCGGGCTGATGTAATACAG
>CAZSDC010000079.1:0-12550 GCA_964605515.1 uncultured Chthoniobacter sp. | reverse complement strand
GTGTTACCAGCCGAGGACTTTGGCGAAGATGAGCGGCGCGACGATCGTGGCGTCGGACTCGATCACGAACTTCGGTGTGTGCTCGCCGAGTTTCCCCCATGTGATTTTTTCGTTCGGCACGGCACCCGAGTAGCTCCCGTAGCTGGTTGTCGAGTCGCTGATCTGGCAGAAATACCCCCAGAGCGGCACATCCTCGCGCCGGAGATCCTGGTGGAGCATCGGCACCACGCAGATCGGAAAATCCCCTGCGATCCCGCCGCCGATCTGAAAAAAACCAATCGAAGAGTTTTTGCTCGTCGGGGCATACCAATTGGCGAGCGAGATCATATACTCGATGCCGCTACGGACGGTGTGTACGTTTTTCACATCCCCTTCGATGCAGTGGGCGGAATACATGTTCCCCAGCGTCGAGTCCTCCCAGCCGGGGACGAACATCGGGAGGTTTTTTTCCTTTGCGGCCAGGAGCCAGCTGTTCTTCGGATCAATCTGAAAGCTGCCCCGCAGTTCCTTCGAGTCGAGGATCCTCCAGAAAAATTCATGCGGGAACAGGCGCTCGCCGCGGGCGTCGGCATCCATCCATTCCTTGAGGATCACGTTTTCGATCCGCCGCATCGCCTCCATTTCGGGAATACAGGTATCGGTGACGCGGTTCATGTGGCGGTCGAGCAATGCCTTTTCGTCCGCCGGCGTGAGGTCGCGGTAGTTCGGGAGCCGCTCGTAAAAGTCGTGGGCGACGAGGTTGAAGACGTCCTCTTCGAGGTTGGCCCCGGTGCAGACGATGCCGTGGACTTTGCCCTGCCGGATCATCTCCGCGAGCGAGAGGCCGAGTTCTGCCGTGCTCATCGCACCGGCGAGCGTCATCAACATGATGCCCCCGTCGTTGAGATGCTTGGAGTAGGCGTCAGCAGCGTCCTTCAACGCGGCGGCGTTGAAGTGGCGGAAGTGATGGTCGATAAACTCAGAGACGGTACCCATCAGCCCACTGTTTTTGATCCCGGCGAAATGTCAAGAAATGCGGGCGCGTCGTAAGGATCTCCACGACAGAGATATCACGCTGCCCAAGGCGAAGACAGCAAGCACGCCGACCAATCCGGCGAGGCCGGTCGAAACAGATGCGGGGAGCGATACGGGGAGGGAATAATCCGCGAGCGGGGCCACAAATGCAGGGGCTGACGCGTGCAGGAAGCCGAGCTTTTTGGCCACCGATTCGAGCCCGTCGGGGAATCCGCAGGCAAACGGGCTGAGCACAAGTGCGATCAGTACCCCAGCGACAGCGGGCACCAACGCGCTCTTCCGCGAGTCGGTCGCCGGTGCGGCGAGAAGCGAATAGGCAAGGACTGTGATCAAGGCTTCACCAACCCCGATGACCGCATGCGTGCCCAGCATGGCCGGAGCGCAGAGGGAGAAAGGAACAGTTCCGGAAAGCGCCAACTCAAGCGAGCAGGCGAAGGCTGCCAGAACGACCGAGATCCACGCGGCAAAGCCCAGACGCGCGAGGGATCCTGCCGAGCGATCCCGCAGACTGCCAGCAATCAATCCGCCGACGCCGGCACCGATCAGTGACATGTTCAGTGCGTTTGCACCCAGGACCGACAGTCCGCCATCGGAGAACAGTAGGCATTGCACGCCAAGGACCAGCGCGATTGCCAGCACGCCAAACGGAGTCCCGAGCAGCGCCGCAGCAAGCACCCCGCCCAGCAAATGGCCGGAAGTCCCGCTGCTGATCGGAAAATTCATCATCTGCCCGGCAAATACCAAGGCGCTCACCGAAGCGAACTTCATCGCGTCCGGTTTATGCTCGCTCTTGGCGGCAGCCCAGGCGGCTCCCGCAATTCCTGTGGCGGCTACGGCAGCGGTCACCGGACACACTGCCCCGTTCATCATTCCAGATGGGATATGCATAGTTGGGTGAAACTATCCCCGTTCCATGGTGGGTGTCGATCAAGAACTTGGGATCAGAAGCGGCGGCTCTTCACAAGACACCAACCTCCATCTCCCGGCGGGCAGGTCTGCGAGGCTCAGGCTGCCGATCGCGGTCCTGATGATCCGGAGCGTGGGATGGCCGATTGCGGCTGTCATGCGGCGGACCTGGCGGTTCCGTCCTTCGACCAGGCGGACTTCAATCCAGAAGTCCCTGACATTTTTCCGGTAACGGACAGGCGGTATACGCGGAGGGATATCGGGCTGGGGATCAAGCAGGCGGGCTTTTGCGGGGAGCGTGATTTTTCCATCCAGAGGGAGACCGCTGCGGAGGAGATGTAAGGCGTGCTGTCCTGGCTCCCGCTCCACGAGCACGAGATATGTCTTTTCCACATGTTGGGCCGGGGCGAGCAGGCGGGCGTTCCATTCCGGCTCGTCGCTCAGCAGGATCAGGCCTTCGGAATCCGCGTCGAGGCGGCCGATCGGATACACAGCTTTTGGAAATCCGAAATCCGCAAGCGTCCGGTTTCTGCTTCCATCCGGCGTGAACCTGGAGAGCACTCCGAACGGCTTGTGGAATGCCAGGAGCATGGACGGTCAGAGGATTTTCAACCGGGTGAGGTCCTGCGAGTCCACAATGCCGATAGGTTCGTTTTCCGCATTCACGACCACGAGGTCATCGATGCGGTGCTGTTCAAGAATCTGGAGCACCTCGGCAGCCAGTTTGTCTCCGGGGATCGCAATCGGATTCCTCGTCATGAAATCGCCGACTTTTCTCGGGCCGATATCCGGGTTCTCCGGGAAGTGGCGCGAAAAGTCCCCGTGCGTGAAGATGCCGTCGAGCTTTCCCTCGCTGGAGACGATCACCGCCGCGCCCGCCCTCCTGGCTGTCATTCCGCGCACCGCGTCGAGGACAGTGTCGCCAGCCGAAAGGATCACCAGTTCCGAGGCCGGCCGCATGATTTGATGGACGCGCAGGAGCAGGCCGCGGCCAAGGCTGCCGCCAGGATGGTAACGCGCGAAGTCTTCCTTCTGGAACCCCCGGGCTTCGAGCAGGGTCATCGCCAGCGCGTCTCCGAGCACGAGCATGGCCGTGCTGCTGGAGGTGGGCGCGAGGTTGAGCGGGCAGGCCTCCTGGGAAACCTGCACGTCCAGGACGGCGGCCGACGCCATGGCGAGGGTCGAGCGGGTGTCGCCGGTGATCGCGAGAATCGGGAGGCCCATGCGGACGAAGGCCGGAAGCACCGCGAGGAGTTCTTCGGTTTCCCCACTGTAGCTGAGGGCCAGAACGACATCGCCATCGGAGACGACGCCGAGGTCTCCATGCAGCGCGTTCAGGGAGTTCAGAACCACGGCAGGCGATCCGGTGCTGGTGAGGGTCGCGGCGATTTTCTCCCCGATGTGACCGGATTTCCCGACGCCGAGAATGATGACTTTGCCGCGGTTTTCGACGGCGGATTTGATCAGGTCCACTGCTTTGGTGAAGTCCTCGCCGAGGCGGGCGCAGACAGCGGCGGTCTCCTGAAGTTCGATATCGAATACCCGTCGGGCACGTTCGAGGTAATCCATGCCTCCCAGCATGCGACAACGGGGCGCTCCCTGCAAAGGTCAAACATGAGGGCTGGCAATTTCCCTGCCGTTGGATACTTTCCCCTGCCTCACAATGCCCAGCGTCCACATCAAAACCTATGGCTGCCAGATGAACGAGCGCGACTCGGAACAGGTTGCGAAAATGCTCGGCGAGCGGGGCTATCGGATGACGCCGGATGAGGCGGACGCGGATGTCATTCTGCTGAACACCTGCAGCGTCCGCGATATGGCCGAGCAGAAGGCGATCGGGAAGATGGGGATGCTTCGGAAGCTCCGGAAGGCGCGCCCGCATCTGGTGCTCGGTTACCTAGGCTGCATGGCTCAGGCCCGCGGGGACTCGCTCCTGAAAACCTCGCCCGACGTGGACCTGGTTGTCGGAACCCAGAAATTTCACCGCGTGGCCGACTACGTGGACGAACTCCTTCGCCGGCGCCTCGAGGCCAGGATTGACGACGAGCGGCTTCCTATTGTGGATGTGGACGAGGAGGAGGGCTCGGAGGGGACGATTCGCGAACAGGATCTCGCGACCGGTCAATGCGCGGCCTTCGTTTCGATCATGCAGGGCTGCAACATGCAATGCGCGTTCTGCATCGTGCCTCAAACCCGCGGAGCGGAGCGCGGCAGAGCGATTGAGGAAATCGTCGCGGAGGTGAGGGGACTCGCCGCGCGCGGAATCCGCGAAGTCACGCTGCTCGGGCAGATCGTCAATCTCTACGGGCGTCACGAATTTTCCGCGAAGGATGGAGTCAGCCCGTTTGTTCAGCTCCTGGAGGCAGTCTCCGAGGTGGATGGCATCGAACGCGTGCGCTTTACGTCCCCGCACCCGATCGGGTTTAAGGCGGATCTGATCGCCGCGTTCGGACGGCTCCCGAAACTTGTCGAGCACGTCCACCTTCCACTCCAGAGCGGGTCCGACCGGATTCTGAAAATCATGCGCCGGGGATACACCGCCGATGCTTTCCGCAAGCTGGTCGCCCGTCTCCGGGCTGAGCGCCCGGGGATCGCGATCACCACCGACATCATCGTCGGGTTTCCGGGCGAGACCGAAGAGGACTATGCTGCCACGCGCGCCCTGGCCGACGAGGTCGGCTTCGATAATGCCTTCGTCTTCCGTTACTCGCCGCGGCAGAACACGCCTGCCGCAACCATGGATGGACAGGTTCCCGAGGAGGCCAAAGAATGGCGCAACAAGGACCTGCTCGATGTCGTCAACCGCCACGTCGCCAGACACCTCGGTGCGCTCGTCGATCAGTATGTCGAAATTCTCTGCGAGGGAGTCAGCCGGAACAACCCGCAGAGGCTGTCGGGCCGGACGCGCACGAACAAAATCGTCGTTTTCGAGGGCGGGGTGCACCACGTCGGCCGGATCTTCGATGTGAGGATCGAACGCGCCAGTTCGTCCACGCTCTACGGGAAGCTGGACTGAGAATTTCCGCATCCTGCATGCGCGGCCCCCGCTGGCATCGTCTGCTGGGGATCATATGCACCCTGGTGTGTGCGGCTTCGACGCTTAGCCGAGCACTTGGTTGTGACGTGACATGGGGTGTTTTGCCCATGCGTAGAAATCCAGAAATCCAACCTGCAGGATACCGGTGCTGAAGCCTTGTTTTTACCAGCCAAGCAATTGTTTACTTTTTCCAGGAGTTTTCAGATAGCGTGGATTCATGCAAAATCTAACCATCTCATTACAGGCTTTCGTGGCCGCTGCGATTTTCTTTGTCTGGGTTGTGCGCTACCAGAATATCATCGCTGAGTTTAGACATTTTGGGCTACCCGATTGGTTGCGCGACTCAGTCGGGACTTTGAAGCTGGGGCTTTCATTGTTGCTGCTCGTTGGCATTGATCGACCTGACATTGCCGTCATTGCGGGCTGGGGTGTCGCTGTGCTCATGGCTTGCGCATTTGCCACTCATGTGAGGGTGAAAAACCCGGTCTTTAAGATGCTGCCTTCCCTGTCGTTGCTAGTGGTCTCGCTTTTGATTGTTTTCATCAATCACCGTTTCCTCGAATCGAGCCCGTTGTAGCGCCATAATCGAATGCGTCTTCCGGCTTTCTCACCTTCTCCGTGCGGGTTGCCTACAAGGAATTGAGCCCGACTTCCATCGCTGGAGCCGATGAAAACATCGGCCGACAGGCACAAATCGTCTAGGATAAATGCCATGGGAGCGCACCCGCCGGTGAAGACGAAAATACCAATCCCTTTGGCAGCTGACGGCCCCATCTCCCTCGATCTGACGCTGAGGAGCGGGCAGGTATTTCACTGGGACAGGCAGGAGGATGGATCGTGGACCGGGGTGATCGGGGAGGCTCCGGTTCGGGTTTTTGAAAAGAGCGGGGTTTTGCAGGTGAATAGGGATGCCGCTGCTCTCGCAAGAACCTATTTTTCCCTCGATCATCCGCTCGAGGAAATCTACGCGCAATTTCCATCCGACCCGATGAGCGCGGAGGCGCTCGGACTCTGTCGCGGCCTGCGCATCATCCGGCAGCCGCGCTGGGAATGCCTCGCCACGTTTATCACCTCATCCATGAAGCAGGTGGCCCATATCCGCTCGATGTCGTTGGCTCTGCGGAAGGCGTTCGGTCAGCCCACGAAATACGGCTACACGTATCCATCGCCGGCCAGCATGGCGGCTGCGAGCGAGGAGGCGCTCAGGGCCTGCGGACTCGGCTACCGGGCCCGGAATCTTTTGGCGACAGCCGGAATGGTTGCCGGCAGAGAGTTTGACCTTGATGCAGTGGCGGAGCTGGAGACCCCCGTGCTGCGGGAAGCCCTCCTCAAGTTGCCGGGCGTCGGGGTGAAAGTTGCAAACTGCGTTCTGCTCTTTGCCTACGAGCGGTTGGATGCCGTTCCGATTGACGTCTGGATCCACCGGGTTCTGATCGCCATGCGGAGGGGGAGGGGCGGCACGGCGTCCCAGCTGGCCCGGTATGCCCGGAAAAATCTGGGCCCCTATGCGGGCTACGTCCAACAATACCTCTTCCATCGCGCAAGGGTTTCGTCAAAAATGGCACAATGACTTCGATGGAATGGACAGATACCCGCCGCGAGACGGTTCTGGCTGCCATTGCATCGGTCCTTCTGCATCTGGCGCTCATTCTTTGTGTTGCCTTGGCTCTGACTGTTCCGGCGTGGCAGTTTCCGGAGTCTTCCCCAGACACGGAAGCCCCCATTGAAGTCACGGTGCTTCCTGTCGAGGCACCCAAACCGCAAGATCCCTTCTATGTCGCCACCACGGAGCAGAACACCCCTGAGGCTCCGAAAAATGCCCCGTTCGAGTCGGATAAAAATACCCGCGCCGCCAGCGAGTCCGCACCCAGCGGCACGGCTCCTGTGCCGACTCTCGACGGAAGAGAGGCCCAGAATCTTGAGCTTGCAAACCGGGACTACACCAAACAAGGCGAAGCCGCCGCCCCCCGTCAGCAGGCAGCGGAGCAAACCGCGCCTCCGGAGCCGCAGGCCACTCCCGCGCCAACTCCTGCTCCGACCCAGCTGGCTTTGCGGGAGGTTCCGGCCCGACCCAAAACCGAGGAGCGGCCCAAGCCGGCGCCAACCGCCCAGCCCAAGCCACAGGCGGCATCGGCTTTTCAGCCCGAGACGCGGATCACCAAGATCCGGGGGAGCATTTCCAACCGCGGAAAAGCCTCGGTGGATGCGGCGGCAACCCCTCTCGGCCGCTACAAGAAAATGGTCTCTGACGCCATTGGCTCGCGCTGGTATTTCTACGTGAACGATCAGATCGGGCTCCTGAACATTGGCACTGTCGAGGTCCGGTTCATCGTTTCTTCCAACGGCAAAGTCGGGGGGGTCAAGGTCCTTTCAAACACATCGAACGAAAGCTTTGCCTCCGTGAGCGTAAACTCCATTATCGAGGCCGAGATTCCGCCGATCCCGGACGAAGTGGCAAAACTGCTCGTCAACGGGCGGCTCGAAATCGACTATACCTTCACCATTCTGAGCAACTGATGCCATCCCTATTCGTTCACACCATAGACTTTTTCGTAAAAGGCGGACCCTTCATGGTTCTCCTGCTTCTTCTCTCGCTGGTTTCCTGCACGGTCATGCTGCTGCGAGGACGCGCTCTCCGGGAAAAAACTGTGATCCCGCCTGCGGTGGCGATCGCTTTGGAGAAGTTGTCTCCCGGCGACAATATTGATCTCCTGCAATTTGCCATCAAGCGGCATCCCGCTCCTATTTCAAGAATTCTGAGCGTTCTGATCGCCCATTTGAACTGGCCGAAAGCCGAGAACCTCGAGGCCGTCCAGACGTGTGCGCGGCAGGAGGTTGCGCACTTGGAAAAGGGTTTGGTGCTTCTCGAAATTGCCACCGGGGTGGCTCCGCTCCTCGGCCTTCTCGGCACATTGTCCGGTCTGGTCGAGATTTTTGCGACCCTGGGGTCAAGCGGTGATCCGGTCTTCATCGCGCGCGGCATTTCCGTGGCGCTGAACTGCACGATTGTCGGTCTGGGCGTCGCTGTGCCCTGCCTCATCGCCTTCAATTATTTTCAGCGCAGGGTCGAGGTCATGGCAATCAGCATGGAATCCATGGCCTCCGATCTTCTCGCCAAATGCTATCCTCACGGCGAATTGCCCCAGGTCGAAAAGCAGTTCTTCAAGTAAGCCATGCGGTTCTACACACGCAAGAAGAGGAGCCCCCAGTTGATCATTGTCTCGCTGATCGATATCCTGGCGATCCTCCTGATCTTTTTTATTGTGAGCACCACGTTCCGCAAGGAACAGCCCCGGCTCCAGATCAATCTCCCGGAATCCCAGTCGGCCGAGGCCGTGGCAGCGGAAAAATCCGAACCGCTCGTGCTCCAGGTAAAGAGCGCCGACGAGATCACGCTCGGCACCAATACCGTCGCTATCGCAAGCTTGGCTGCTGCGCTGAAATCGGCCAGAAAGTCCGAGCCCAACCGGCCGATTGCCATGCAGGCTGACCGCGAGGCGCCGTTCGGCGTGGTGGTCAAAGTCCTTG
This sequence comes from uncultured Chthoniobacter sp., assembly GCA_964605515.1. Taxonomy (GTDB): domain Bacteria; phylum Verrucomicrobiota; class Verrucomicrobiia; order Chthoniobacterales; family Terrimicrobiaceae; genus QYQL01. Next base: position 4,065 of record CAZSDC010000079.1, on the reverse strand, counting down.
ACGCCCTCAAGCAGGCCGGGGTCAAAAACATCCCGGCATTCACCCAGCCAGAACCCCGATGATACTGGAAATCTCAACCCATGACCACCCGGCCCTCCGCACCAAGGGGCGCCCTGTCGAAATAGTGGACGCAAAAATCCGCCGCCTTGCGGAAGAGATGATCGAGACGATGCGGGACGCGGACGGCATCGGCCTTGCCGCCCAGCAGGTCGGCCTTCCGCTTCAGATGTTTGTCCTCGAGGTGCCGCATATGAAGGACCGCCCGAGCGCGATGCGGATGGACGGCAAGCCGGTCGATTTCGAAGCGCTGATGCCGATGGTGGTTATCAATCCAGAAATCGAACTTCTTGGAAGGACGCGCATCGGGAATGAGGGCTGCCTAAGCTTCCCCGGTTTGCGGGGCGATGTCCTCCGTCCGTTTTCGGTGCGGGTCCAAGCGCTGACACTGGATGGTGATACGATTTCCTTCGAGGCCGACGGCCTCCTTGCCCGCGCTGTTCAACACGAGTTTGACCACCTTCAGGGGATCCTGTTTATCGACCGGATGAGCGAGGAAGACCGGCTGCAGGAACTTCCGGAAGACGTCCGCCAGCTCGCCCGCCCGGGACTGGTTGCCGGGCGCTGAAAATCTTGTTAATTCCGACAAAACCCCGTGAACTGAATTCCTGACAATGAAATCCCTCCAAGGCACATGGGCGATCGGGTGGAACACGTTTACCGAGCTGGTGAGGATGAAGGTGTTCTATTTCCTGCTGATCTTTGCGCTTCTTATCATCGGGAACTCGGCGTTTGTGGCAAAATTCTCGTTTCAGGAACAATTTCAGATGCTGAAGGATATTTCGCTGGGGGCGATGTCGGTTTTTTCGTCCATCCTCGCAATTCTGGCCACGGCGAATTTTCTGCCGAAAGACATGGAGGACCGGACGATTTACACGATTCTGGCGAAGCCGGTTCCGCGGTTTTCGTATCTACTGGGGAAGCTGGTCGGAATTCTTCTTCTTCTGGCGCTATCCATCGTGTTGATGAGCGGGCTTTTTCTCGCGGTGCTGTGGCTTCGCGAGCGAGGCGTCCTTGCTGAGACTCGCGCCCAGCTCGCCGGCGCGCCCGCCGAGGAGCTTGCCCTCGCGCTGAAGGAAGTCACGAACTCGACCTTCAGTGCGAGCCTCTTTCCGGGAATCATCATTATCTTTGTGAAATCCGCGCTTCTGGCGTCGCTGACCCTTTTCCTCTCAACCTTTGCGAGCTCCGGGCTTTTTGCGATCCTCATGGCGATGGCGATCTATTTTATCGGGCACCTGCAGGCGACGGCCCGGGAGTTCTGGCTGGCTGGCGGTGACGTGCATTGGTGGGCCCGCCTGCTGGCCGCGCTGGTCGCGCTGTTGTTTCCGGACCTGCAGGCGTTCAATTATGTGGATGATGTGATTGCGGGGGTGGCCATTCCGACCGGCCTGTTTCTCCAGACGCTGGCGCTGGGCGGGCTCTATGTGGCGGTCTATTTCTTCCTGGCTGCGATCGTTTTTGCCGGACGCGAGCTATGAGCGGCAAGTGTTCAGTTTTCAGTGGTTCAATGTTCAGGAACATCATTTTCGGAGCCGCTTCCGAGCTGAGCACCGCAAACCAAACACTGAAAACTTTTCTTCGATGATGGCGAGGCGGACGCTGTCTGTGTTTTTGCTGGCGGTATTCGGGGCGGCGCTGCTGCCTCTGCAGATCCATCTGGCTGCCCAGGCCAGGGCCGCGAACTTTCGCGCGACCGCCATCAATCTCGATCTTCGCGAGAGGATCGGGCAGATGGGTTTTTTAGCTGCGCTCAGCGGGTTTCGTTCGCCCTTGGCCGCATTTCTCTGGATCGAGGTGCACACGGCATGGGAGAACACCGAGTGGGGGAGGATGGCAGGCCTGTTTGACACGGTGACGGCGCTTCAGCCCCGCTCGATACTCTACTGGGATATGGCCGCCTGGCACATGGCGTATAATGCCAGCGTGGCGGCTATGCAGGACCAGAAGCAGCCCAGCGAAGCTCTCCGGATCCGGGCCCAGCGCCAGTATTTCGATCTCGGGCGCAACCTGCTCGAACGGGGAATCAGGAACAACCCCGATAAATACCAGCTCTACCTTCAACTCGGGGTTCTGCTGCGCGACAAATACGAGGACCATTGCGGGTCAGCGGCCGCATTTTTCCGGGCCTCGGAGTTTCCGGACGCTCCTCCCTACTGCCGGCGGTTCGCGGGATATGAAATGGCGAAATGCCCCGGCCGCGAGCGAGAATCCTACGAGTTGCTCAAAAAGCTCTACCTTGAAGGGGACAAACAACGGCTGCCCACGCTTGTCAATGTGCTTCGCGATATGGAAAAGAAACTGGATATCCCTGCCACCGAAAGGGTAGAAAAGCCCTGATCCGCGCACTGCGGCTGGAACACTCTTCATGCGATTTGCCATATTCGGCGACATTCACGCCAACCTTCATGCCCTTCAAACGGTTCTCGCTGATGCCGAGAACGAAAAATGCACGCACTTTGTGTGTATGGGGGATGTTGTGGGTTACAACGCATTTCCCAGGGAATGCCTGGAGATCGTTCGCAAACTCGACTGCCCTGTAGTCAAGGGAAACCATGACGAGCAGGCCTCGATGGTCGGGTTCCAGGAAGGGTTCAACGCGCTGGCCGAAGAGGCGATGAACTGGACGCGGGACCAACTCTCCGAGAAGGACAAGGATTGGCTCCGCACGCTGAGGCTCCAGCGACAGGTCCGGGACTTTACGATTGTTCACGCGACCTTGGATACGCCCCACAAATGGGGATATGTCTTCAACCAGCTCGATGCGGCCGCCAGCTTCAGCTACCAGCATACGTCCGTCTGCTTCATCGGCCACACCCACTCGCCGAAAGCCTACATCCGCGACGGCAGCGTCCGCACGATCGCGTTCGAATCGCTCGACCTCCTGCCCGGGAAAAAATATCTCGTCAACGTGGGGAGCGTCGGGCAGCCGCGCGACGGGGACTGGCGGTCAGCGTATTGCATCTACGACACGGTTGCGAACCGCGTTGTTCTTCGCCGGCTGGAATACGACATCGCCTCGGCCCAGAACGCGATTTTGGAGGCTGGGTTGCCGTCGAAGCTCGCGGACCGACTTGCCGTCGGACGGTAGGGCGCCTAAGCGAAGATGTCTTGGCCGTTTTCGCGGTCCTGCCAGCGGCGGATCCTGAAGACATGGGCCGGGCGGGTATGCGGGTTGAGGGCGACGAAATTGCGGCTTCCCCTCCAGGCGAAGCGTTCTCCGGAAAGCAGATCCTCCGCGACATAGGCTTCGGTCTCCCCGATTCCGAAATCTGCCAGTGGCACGTGGACAAATGCGGTCTGCGGCTGCCAGGGATCGACGGTGACCACTACGAGAATCAGGTTATCCAGAGCGGCGGTCGCCTTGCTGAAGCTGAGGATATTGTCATTTTCCGCGGTCTGGATCCGGAGGTTTGAATACTCCTGCAGCGCCCGGTTCTGGCGCCGGATCGTGTTGAGCCTTGTCAGAAACTCCTTGATGTTGCCGGGGGCATTCCAGTCGCGTCCCTTGAACTGGTATTTTTCGGAATCGGCGTATTCCTCACGTCCCGGAACCGGAGAGTTCTCACAGAGTTCGAACCCGCTGTAGATTCCATAGACCGGGCACGCCATGGTGGCCAGCACGGCGCGGATGAGGAATGCCGGACGGCCGCCCTTTTGGAGGAATTCCGGGAGAATGTCCGGCGTGTTCGTGAAGAAATTTGCCCGGAAAAATTCCCTGAGATCCGATTGCGTCAGTTCGGTCAGGTATTCGGCGAGTTCGGCTTTCGAGTTTCTCCACGTGAAATACGTGTAGCTCTGGTTGAATCCGGCCTTCGCGAGTTCCTGCATCATTTTCGGGCGGGTGAACGCCTCGCTGAGGAAGACAGTGTCGGGGAATTTCGATTTGACCTCAGCGATCACCCATTCCCAAAACGAGACCGGCTTCGTGTGGGGATTATCCACGCGGAATATCCGGACCCCGTGGCCGCACCAGAAGAGGAGGACGTCGCGCAGTTCGTCCCAGAG
>CAZSDC010000078.1:0-13061 GCA_964605515.1 uncultured Chthoniobacter sp. | reverse complement strand
TCCACCTGCGCACTATCCCGAGCCGCGAGGAACTCGGGCGGATCTTCGCCGGGCTGCGTGGACAGCCGCGCCTCATGGCGGCGCTCATGTATGGGGCTGGTTTGCGCGTAGAGGAAACCTGCAAGCTCCGCGTCCAGGATCTCGACTTTGACGCGCTCACGATCCGGATTCATGGAGGAAAGGGCGACAAGGATCGGTTGTGCCTCATGCCGGAGCTGATCGTCCCGCATCTCCGTCGTCAGGTGGCATGGCGGACAGCGCTGCACGATCAGGATCTCGCGGCTGGCGCGGGGATCGTCGAGCTGCCGGGCCGCCTCGCCCGCAAATACCCGGCCGCCGAGCGCGAGCTACGCTGGCAGTTCCTGTTTCCCAGCCAGGCGATCCGGGACCAGCGGCGCTGGCATGCCGTCCCCGAGGGCGTGCAAAAGGCAATGCGCGCGGCGGTTCGCGCGGCAGGCATCACGAAGCGGGTGACCCCGCACACCCTGCGGCATGCATTCGCTACGCATGCTCTCCGCGCCGGGAACGACATCCGGACGATTCAGGATCTGCTCGGGCACGAGCACATTGAGACGACGATGATCTATCTACACGGCGACATGGCTCGCGGGGTTTCCCCTCTCGATCTCGCCCCGCCACCTATGCCGCTGCGTGGGACACAACGAGCCCTTCTCCATGGCTGACTCCGACCTGGTCAAAAACTACCTGCACCGGATCCGGCAGCAATTCTACCCGGACGACGAGAAGGGATTTTTCCAGCAGCGGACGGTTCTGATCGACGCGATCACGACCCCGGCCCGGTGGCTCGACGAACGCCACGTCCGGCTCCCGGAGCGTCGCCTGTGCCAGATCCTGGACGAGATCATCAAGGGGATTCAGAACTTCGGAGCGACGGCCAAGATCCAGTTCTTCTGCCGGTATTTTCTCTTCGCCGTCCAGGAGCACATGAAGCACCAAGGCGAGCGGTATTACGACGAGGGAAAATCCCTCCGGTTCATCACCGACACTGCGATGGAAAACCTCTCGAAAAAGCAGCGCGCCAAGGTCGCCGACGCCCAGGACGCCACCACGTCACGCCTCGCGGATCTCAACCGCCTGGTGCGCGCCACGGCCGCCAAGAAAAAGAAGGCCGCCCCGGCACCGGCCGCGCAGCTCAGCCTGCTATGATCCGCGCGGAGACGCATTCGCTCCCGAGCTGACCAGGCAGCAGCGCTTCGCGCTCGGAATGGAATTGCTGCGCCTTCGATCTCGGCCTGGAGTTGGCCGCACGCACGAGGAAATCGCGGCCTGGACGGACTGTTCAAAGAGCACGATCTGGAGGATTGAAAGGACGGCGTTATCGAAGGCAAAACGCGCCTTCGCGGAACGCGGTTTTTCTTTTCCGATAGACTGCCTGAAATGAACCCGCTCTCAGTCAAACCCGCCATTTCCTGGCCCGGTGGAAAAACCCGTCTCCTCAAGCATATCCTCCCGCATATCGGAAAGCACTCCTGCTACGTCGAAGTCTTCGCTGGCGGCCTCGCCGTTCTCCTGGCAAAGCCACGGTCCAGATTCGAGGTGCTGAACGACCTCAACGGCGACCTGGTGACGTTCTACCGGTGCGTCCGGTTCCACGCTGACACCCTGCTCACGGAGCTGGAATTTGTGCTCAATTCCCGCAGGGAATTTTTCGATTTTGCCGACCAGCCTGGGCTCACGGATATCCAGCGCGCGGCGCGATGGTTTTTCAGGCATCGGAATTGTTTCAGAGGAGCCAATCTCGGGACCTTCGGGACATCGCCAGAAGGCGGCGCTTCCAGCGGATCCCGGAGCGCCAGAATGGAGGCGATCCGGCAGCTCAATTTCCGGCTCGACCGCGTCATCGTGGAGAACCTTGACTGGCAAAAATGCATGGAGCTCTACGACCGGAAGGAGACGTTTTTCTTTCTCGATCCGCCTTACACCTCCTGCGATGCCGGCATGTATTCAGCCTGGACAATCGTTGACGTTCAGCACCTGCGATCCCGGATTGAAAACTTGAAGGGAAGCTGGCTCCTCACCCTCAACGACGACCCCGCGATTCGGAGGATCTTTGGAGACTGCCACATCACGGCCGTCGAGAGGGCAAAAGGCATCACCCAGGCGAAAAGCAAAACCTACCGCGAGCTCGTCATCCGGCCGGTGTGATTTCGTCGGGAGGAAGAAGGATTTCCCGAGCCCCGCGCTTCTTCAGTTTCCGCCGCACAGACTCGATTACCATCTTCCGAAAAAGGCCCTCGAAATCCATCTGCGCCGCGCTCAGATCGATGTTTTTTCCAGTCAGATCACGACCCAGATGTTGGTCGCCGAGCCACTTCCCGGCCGCCTCCTGGGCATCCTCCCAACTCAGGGTCCAAAATCATTGCGCCTCCGGTCGCTGAAATGGATGTGCATGCCCTCTTTTAACCCCATGCACAGGCATTGCAACCCCTCAAATGCGCGTCAGATTCATCCTCAAACCTATGCGAAATCGGCCAGAAACAGCCATTTACCCTCAGATATGCCCTCAAACCGGTTCGAAAGATTCTAAGAAGCCGATTATAAGGAACTTAGACGCTTGATTCCGGCTGATTCCGGCTATTTCCGCGTCCTCAAACCTCGCGCGGGGACTCACCGCAAAAGAGGCGCCGAAGGAGTGGAGCTGAGGGGATTCGAACCCCTGACCCCCGCATTGCGAACGCGGTGCTCTACCAACTGAGCTACAACCCCGGATATTTCCGGCGGTTTCCTGCCGGCTCCCAGGCACACGCAGCACCCCGGAGACCTGAATCCTCTCGCATGGAACAACCCTCGAGGCAAGGAGATTCGGCGTGGGCGGAATGGAGAAACCTTTATCCATGTCCGGTGTTGGATCGTTTGTGCTCGAACCGTTGAATAAATCCGGATGGACCCCCGCCGCGGCCGCGCATCTGCTGAGCCGGGCCGGATTCGGAGGCAGCTCCGCCGAGGTGATGGAACTGCATGCGAAGGGGATGGATGGTGCGGTGGATTCCTTGCTCAACGCGCCCGACGACTCGGATCTGTTTCCGCCTCCCTCCGCATCGACGCCACAGAACCTCCTCGATCTTCGTGCAACGCTCGCGGGAAAATCGGTGGAGGAGAAAAAGGCGATGCAGGCCGAGATCCGCAGGACTGACCAGCAAATGATGGCCGACCTGCGCTTCTGGTGGCTCAACCGCATGCGCTGGAGTCCGTTTCCCGCCCGGGAAAAGGCGGCGCTTTTCTGGCACGGCCACTGGGCGACCAGCGTTGAGAAGGTCAAAAGTCCCTTTGCTATGTGGCAGCAGAACGAGACGCTGCGCGCGCATGCTCTCGGCCGCTTTGAGCCGATGGCGCAGGAAATCAGTCGCGATCCGGCGATGATGCGATACCTGGACCTCGTCCAGAGCAAGCGCGGACAGCCGAACGAAAATTTTGCGAGGGAATTAATGGAACTTTTCACCCTTGGCGAGGGGCAGTATACCGAGGAAGACATCCGCGAGTCGGCCCGGGCGTTCACCGGATACCGGATCAATCCCGAGAACCAGCAGTTCGTCTTTGCGGAGCGGCAGCATGACGGCGGGAGGAAGACATTTTTTGGATTCGAGGGAAACTTTTCCGGGACCGACATCGTCGGATTCCTTGCTGCTGATCCCCGGTGCGCGAGGTTTCTGTGCCGGAAACTCTGGACATTTTACGCGAACGAGAATCCCCCGCAGAAATTGGTGGAGGCTCTGGAGGACGCCTACCGACGGGAAGGTTTGGATGCGCACCATTTTCTCGGAGTCGTCTTCCGCAGCCGTGAATTTTACGGGCCGGATGTCGTGCGCAGGCAGATCAAGGGCCCGGTTCAGTGGTTGGTCCAAGCCTGCAAGGAACTGGAACTGCCGCTCCCCCGCGAATCCGATGGCATTCTCCGGCAGTTGGGCCAGATGATATTCGCCCCGCCGAACGTGAAGGGATGGGACGGGGGCCGCTCGTGGATCAGTTCGGCCACTCTGCTCCTGCGATACAACATCGCGGGAAACATCGTGCGGCAGCCGCGATTGGATCCCGATAAAATCCTGCCGCCGACGCTCGACGCCCGCATGGCTTGCGAGGCTATCGGAAACAGGCTCTTCAATTTCTCCATGGACGAGGTACTCCAGAAGAATTTTCTCGCCTTTCTGAATGAACATCCTCCCGAAAAAAACGTCCGCCGGGACCTGATCCACCTGATGATGAGCACCCCGGACTACCAACTCACATGAACAAGACGATTCACACCCGCAGAGACTTCCTTCGCACGTCCATCCTCGGGGGGGCCCTGGCCTGGTCGGTGCCGGTTTTCCTGGAGCGGACATTTTTCACGCTCGATGCCATGGCGGCAGACTCGATGATGCCGACCGGAAAGGATGCTCCGATCCTGGTGGTTCTCCAGCTCGCCGGCGGAAACGACGGGCTCAACACACTGGTGCCGTTCAGCGATGATGCCTACCATCGGGCACGCCCGGGACTGGCCCTGAAAACCCCTCTCAAGATCAATGACTCCCTGGGCCTTCATCCGCGGCTGACCGGGCTTCGGGGGCTCTACGACGAGGGCTACCTCGGGATCATCCAAGGGGTCGGCTATCCGAATCCGAACCGCTCCCACTTCCGGTCCACCGAAATCTGGCAGACGGCTGCCGATGCCGATAAGACCGAGTCGCACGGATGGCTGGGCCGGTATTTTGACTCCTGCTGCAAAGGCGAGGATCCTTGCGTGGGGGTGAGCATCGGATCGCAGAGCCCGCAGGCGTTCACAGCGCAGGAACCCAAGGGGATCTCGTTCTCCAGGCCGGAGCAGTTCCGGTTTGCCAGCGAGAACGATTCCAATCCCGCCGCCGCGGAAAAATTTTTCCGGAGCACGAACGAGCAGGGCACAGAATTCAACGACGGGGGAAGCATCGGCATGCTGCAAGGACCCGCTGGTGGACAGGGGGATACGATGGATTTCCTCCGGAGGACGGCGCTCGATGCCCAGATGAGCTCGGACAAAGTCCTTGAGATTACCCGGAAAACCAAGTCCACCGTTCCTTACCCAGCCAACAACCTTGCCAATTCACTGAACCTGGTGGCGCGCCTGATTGGTGGAGGCTTGCCGACCAGGGTTTACTACATCGGGCAGGGCGGCTACGACACCCACAGCAACCAGGCCGGTTCGCATGACCGCCTGATGGCTGAGTTGGACACCTCGCTCGCGGCTTTTATCTCAGACCTCAAGGCGCAGGGGAATTTCTCCCGTGTCGTGCTGATGACGTTCAGCGAGTTCGGAAGACGGGTCGCCGAAAACGGGAGCGGAGGCACGGACCACGGCGCGGCCGCACCGCTTTTTGTCACGGGCGGCGCGATCAAAGCCGGTCTCTACGGAACCACGCCGAGCCTCACTGAGTTGCACGACGGTGATGTGGTCCACAATGTCGACTTCCGGAGTGTCTATGCGACGGTGCTCAAAAACTGGCTGAAGGTGCCCGTTGAGCCGATCCTGCACCACTCCTTTCCAACGCTTGGATTTGTGTGAAAAGTTAAGAGATCAGTTGCCGCAGGTTACCGGTAACGCGTCCGTCGTAGAGGGCCTTGCCGATGATCGCACCGTGGAGGCTTGGCATTTTTGCCAGTTTTCGGAGGTCCTCCGCACTGGAGACCCCTCCGCTGGCGATGAGGTGGCATTCTAGGATGCGTAGCAGGTTTTCCAATTCCGAAAAATTCGGTCCCTCGAGCATCCCATCGGTTGCGATATCGGTATAGATCACGGTGCCCACACCCGCCACTTGGGCGATGAGAGCGAGGTCGGCGGCGGATGTGGATGTCGTCTCGGTCCAGCCTTTCACAGCCACCTTCCCGTGGTTGGCATCAATCCCGACGGCGATTCTTTCTCCGCCGAATTCCGTACACATCTCGGCAATATATTCCGGGGATTCGCAGGCTTTGGTCCCCAAAATCACCCTGCTCACCCCGCAGCTGAAAGCCGCACTCACATTTTTTGCAGTGCGCATCCCGCCGCCCAACTCGCACGGGATGTTCACGGACGAGCAGATTTTTTCGATGGCGGGAAGGTTTGTCGGCTCGCCGGAAAAAGCGGCGTCCAAGTCCACGAGATGCAGCCAGTCGGCCCCCGAGTCCTCCCATTTTTTTGCGAAGCTGACCGGGTCGGATGAATAGACGGTTTTTTCGGAGGCAAGCCCGCGCTTGAGGCGCACGACTTCCCCTCCCATCAGGTCAATAGCTGGCAGCAGGATCATAATGTGGATAAAAAATTGCGCAGAGCGGCAAGCCCGGCGGCCTGGCTTTTTTCCGGGTGGAATTGGGTTGCGTGCAGCGGGCCCCGCGAAATGCTGGCAGCAAATCGTGTTCCATATTCGCAGGTTGAACTCGCCAGCGATGCTTCCGCCGGAACGGGATAAAACGAGTGCACAAAATAGAAGGCCGTCTCTTCCGGAAGCCCTTCGAACAGCGGTCCCCTCAATTTTTTCAGGGAATTCCATCCCATGTGGGGCACTTTCAATCCGGGCTCAGAAAACCGGACCACCGTTCCGGGCAGAACTCCAAGCCCACTCACGCCGGGAGACTCCTCGCTGGACTCGAACAACAATTGATATCCCAGACAGATTCCCAAGTAGGGCCGGTCCGCTTCAATCCATTGCCGAAGCGGATCCCAGAGCCCGGCTCCCTGCAGGTTCGCGGCACAATCTCCGAACGATCCCACTCCCGGGACGACGACAGCATCAATCCCCGCGAGTTGAGAGGCATTGGAAATGAGCGACGTAGAGGCGCCGGATGCTTCAAGCGCCTTGCACACACTGCGCAGATTGCCGCTGCCGTAATCCACGACTCCGATGGAACTTGATCTCACAGAATGCCCTTGGTGCTGGGAACTCCTTCTACCCTCGGATCAATCTGCGTTGCCTGGTCGAGTGCGCGGGCAAGGGCTTTAAAAACCCCCTCTGCCATGTGGTGCGCGTCCCGACCAGCCAGAATGTCCACATGCAGGTTCATCCCCCCATGAACAGAGACGGCACGCAGAAATTCCTCGACGAGTTGAAAGGAGAAGTTTCCTCCGATCGGCTCGACGTTATTTGGGGCATTGAAGGCAAGATACGGCCTCCCGCTCAGGTCCACGACGACACGGACAAGCGTCTCGTCCATGGGAACATACGAAAACCCGTAACGCCGGATCCCGGCTTTGTCTTTGAGCGCCTTCACCAGCGCCTGCCCGAGCGTGATGCCCGTATCCTCAACCGTATGGTGGAAGTCCACCGCAATGTCCCCCTTCGCATCGAGGTCCAAATCAAATAGCCCGTGCCTTGCAAACAACGTCAGCATGTGATCAAAAAAGGGAATCCCGGTTACGAGTTTGGATTCGCCCCTCCCATCGACCACAAACCGCAGGGCGATGGAGGTTTCGGATGTCTTGCGTTCGATTTTTGCTTCGCGGCCCATGCCGACACGTAATCAGAAATCCGGACGGTTGAAAAGAACGCCTTTTTGGTTCTTGAATTGCGCGTGGAACCTGCGAGGTTATTCACAATCCTCTGGTGCCAATCTCATGGAAACCGGATTTCAGGGCCTTGGGGTCCGTCTTTCCGGTCAATGCATGGCGCCATTCATGTTCCTCGCGTTGCCGATCAAAGCACTCGCGGGGGGATGCGCACCGCCGGGGGACTTAACGGCTGGCTCACCGGCTCCGATGGGAGTTCCGGGGTGGCTGCCAATTCAGAAAACGAATAATGCCAACTGACTACACACCGAGCGGATCGCGCCGCTCGTCCCGCGGGGGCGGAAGACGCCCTTACCGCGGAGATCGTCCCGCGACATCAAGCCGCCAAGATGCAAAACCGGCGAAGAAAGCAACGTTCATCGAAAAAATCCTCGGGTTTTTTGGTGGAAAATCCGAAGCCGCCCCGCGGAAACCGGCGGCAGCCTCAACCTCCCAGCAAGCTCCCCGAAACCGGGAAAAGCCGTCGCGCGGCGAACGCCCGACCGGGATGCGCAAACCGGAGATCGTGGAAGTGACTTCCGCGCGCCTCTATGTCGGCAACCTGTCGTTTGATGCGGCGGAAAGCGATCTGACCGAGCTCTTCAGCGGAGTCGGAACGGTCGAGAACGTCGAGATCGTCATGAACCGCCACACGATGAGGTCAAAAGGGTTTGCCTTCGTCCAGATGCAGTCGGTCGATGAAGCCAAACGGGCGGTCACCGAGCTCCATGACAAAGAATACATGGGCGGCCGCAAGCTCGTCGTGAGCGGGGCCAAGGCCGTCGAGGAGCGCCGCAGCGAGCGCACCCGCCAGCCTGAACAATAAATCCACATCGTTTCCCGGGCCCCGTCCGATCATCGTGACGGGGCCTACGGGAGTCGGAAAATCCGCGTTTGCCGTCGCTCTCGCGGAGAAAATTCAGGGGGAAATCGTCGGTGCCGATGCTTTCCAAATCTATTCGGGCCTCCCGATCCTGACGGCCCAGCCCGGCCCCGACCTTCTGGCCCGCGTTCCTCACCACCTTATCGGCATCCTCGGATTGGATGATTCTTGCGATGCCGCACGCTATGCGGGCCTGGCCTCGCAGGCGATCCGGGAGATCCAGTCCCGCGGACGGACCCCCATTCTCGCAGGAGGCACCGGGCTCTATCTCAAGGCTCTCACCCACGGGCTCGCCGAGTTGCCGCCCGTGGATCCCGCGCTTCGCAAAGCTCTATCCGAAATGGAACTCCCCGAGGCACTCGCTAGGCTTCGCAAGGCTGATGCGGGTGTGCAGATCGATGAAAAAAACCCTGTGCGCGTCCGCCGCGCCTTGGAAATCGTTCTCTCCACCGGCAAGCCTCTGGCTGCCTCCCGCACAAATTGGAACTCCGTCTGCAACGATTTCGGCGGAATCCTTCTCGAAAGATCCGACCTTCGCGAGAGGATCGCCGCCAATGTGGATGCCATGTTCTCTCAGGGTGCCATCGAGGAGGTCCTCCGGGCTGGAATTGTCGGGCCGGGCGCCTCTCGCGCGATCGGATTCCGGGAAATTCAAGAGCTGATCGCGGGGCGGATGACCCGACTAGAATGCCGGGACTGGATCATCACCGCCACCCGCCGCTATGCCAAAAGGCAATTGACCTGGTGCCGCCACCAATTTAATTTTCCCGCCATCAATCTGACCCCGTCGATTTCCCCGGACGAACTCCTCGACACCGCCTTGCATCTTGCCGGCCGTTCGGAAGCATGACGTCCGGTTCTCCCAGCACGGGTGAAAAGACCCTGCTCGTGGGTTTGGAACACAGCGGCATCAATCGCTGGGACGTAGAAGACTCGCTTGGCGAGTTGGCGCAACTCGCCGCCACCGCAGGGGCGAATGTGGTGGAGACTCTCATCCAGCGCCTCGACAGGCCGACCGCTCCCTATTACATCGGCAAGGGCAAGGCCGAGGAGATTGCGAAACAATGCGAGGATCATCAGATCACGTCGCTGATTTTTGATGATGAACTCTCGCCCGCCCAGGGCCGGAACCTGGAAATCCTTACCTCCCGCAAAGTCCTCGACCGGACCCAGCTGATCCTCGACATTTTCGCCCAGCGCGCCCGCACCAAGGAAGGACGGCTCCAGATCGAGCTCGCCCAGCTCCAATATCTGCTGCCGCGCCTCACCCGCATGTGGACCCACCTATCCCGCCAGAGCGGCGGCATCGGCACAAGAGGTCCCGGCGAAACCCAGCTTGAAGTTGACCGCCGGCGTGTTCAGGACCGCATCGCCCGCCTCGAACGTGATCTCAAAGAGGTCCGGAAGAACCGAGGCGTCCAGCGCGAGGGACGACTGCGCCGGAACTGGCCGGTTGCCTCGCTCGTCGGCTACACGAACGCGGGAAAATCCTCGCTCCTCAACCGCCTCACCGGAGCCGGAGTCCTCGCCGTGGATAAACTCTTCGCCACGCTGGATCCCACGACTCGACAGGTCACCCTGCCGAACCACCAGAAAATCCTCCTTACCGACACGGTCGGCTTCATCCGCAAGCTCCCGCACACGGTCATCGAGTCGTTCAAGGCCACGCTCGAAGAAGTCCAACTCGCCAACCTGCTCATCCACGTCGTAGACCTCAGCCATCCGCAATATCACGAACAGATGGCGGCGGTGGATGCCGCGCTCGCCGAACTCGACGCCTCGGGCAAACAGACGATTATCGTTTTCAACAAAATCGACCTCGTGCCGGACAAGGAAATCGTCGTCAACCAGCTCGCCCGCCTTCCGGGCAGTGTGGCGATCTCTGCCCGCACGGGCGATGGAATCACCTCGCTGATCGAGGAGCTCGAAGTCCGCCTCGCCGCCTGGCGGCTCCGCGGAGAATTCCGCATCCCGTCAAACGAATCCGCCCTTCTTGCCGAAATCCATCGCGCCGGCCACGTCCTCGAAATCCGCTACGAGGGCGACGACGCCATCCTCCACGCCCATGTCCCCCCGGAACTCAGCGCCCGGCTCGCGCCTTACGAGACGGGCCGTTGAAGTATCAGAATTTCACCTTCGGATACGTCGCGAGGTAGCTTGTCACTTCGGCGGTAAAAGGCTGTCCGAATTCAGACATTTTCTTTTCCCCGATGCCGCTGATCCCCCGGAGGTCGTCCAACTTTTGCGGATACTCACGCGCCATGAGGCGCAGGGTGTTGTCGCCGAAGATCACATAGGCGGGGACCCCGCGCTCGTCGGCCAGCTTTTTGCGGAGCTTGCGAAGCCGGTCGAACAACGTCTCGTCGCACTCGACCTCGCCGGCGCGAATCACCGGAACCTTCCGCTTCGTCATGGATTTCGTCAGCATGATGACGCGGCGGGATTTGAGCGCATCGAGCCCGGGCTCCGTGAGCGCGATGGTGGGAAACTCGCCTTTTTCCTGCTCGATCAGGCCCATGCGAATCAGTTCGCGGCCGATGGACGCCCATTCAGGCCGGCTGAGATCGCGGCCGAGCCCGTAGGTGCTGAGCTGGTCGTGCCGCCAGCGGCGGATCTTTTCCGTGTCGGCGCCGGTGAGGATTTCGATGAGGTGGTTCAGCCCGACGCCGAACCGTCCGCCCTCCCTCACGCGATAGACGCAGGAAAGAAGCTTCTGCGCGTGCGTGGTGGCGTTATAGGATTCGCGGGGTTCAATGCAGTTGTCGCAGGAATCGCAGGATGGTGCGGGATACTCCTCGCCGAAATATTTGAGCAGTTCGCGGCGGCGGCACGAGGGACATTCCGCGTAGTGCATCATCAGCCGGAGCTGCTCGCGCGCGATCTGCTGCTCCTTCGCGCTGCTCATCTCCTCGATGAAGTGCGTTTGCTTTGCCGCGTCTCCCGGATTGAAAAGAAGAAGGCAATCCGCCGGCAGGCCGTCGCGCCCGGCCCGGCCGGTCTCCTGGTAATACCCCTCGATGTTTTTCGGCAGGTCGTGGTGGATGACCCAGCGGACGTTCGGCTTGTTGATCCCCATGCCGAACGCGATAGTCGCGCAGATGATCCGGACTTCGTCGCGCAAAAATAGTTCCTGGTTTTCCGCGCGCTCGCCGGCTGTGAGACCTGCATGGTAGGGGCGCGCGGGAAACCCCCGGTCGTTCAGGCTCTCGGCAAGCCGGTCGGCAGTAGCCCGCGTCGCGCAATAGACAATCCCGCCATCCATCGGACGCCTGCCGACAAACTCCGCAAGCTGCTTCACCCCCTGGTCTTTCGGAATCACGCGATACGAGAGGTTCGGACGGTTGAAACTGGCGACAAAGACTGAGGGGTCGCGGAGTTTGAGATGCCTGACGATGTCCTCGCGGACACGTTCGGTGGCGGTCGCGGTGAGGGCAGTGACCGGCACCTCCGGAAGCAATGCCCGCAAGCGCTCGAGCTGGCGGTATTCCGGACGGAAGTCGTGCCCCCACTCCGAGATGCAGTGCGCCTCATCAATCGCCAGGGCGGTGACGTTCCAGTTGCGGAGGTTTTCCTGCCAGTTGTCGAGCATCAGCCGCTCGGGTGCGGCGTAGAGCAGGCGGAACTTCCCCTCGTGCAGGCCGCGAAGGCGGGATTTGCTCTCCGCGACTTTGAGCGAGGAGTTCAAAAATGTTGCTGCCACGCCCGCCGCCTCGAGTTGGTCCACCTGGTCCTTCATCAAGGCGATCAGCGGAGAAACCACCACGGTCAATCCGTCGCGAAGCAGCGCCGGGAGTTGGAAGCAGAGCGACTTTCCACCGCCGGTCGGCAGCAGGGCAAAAGTGTCGCGCCCCGCGAGCGAAGCCTCGATGATCTCGCGCTGAAGCGGCCGGAACTCGTCGTATCCGAACGTCTTCTTCAGAGCCTTTTGAAGGGCGTCCATTTTTACGGCTCGAGCGACAGGATGGATACTGCCCCATTCTCCATTCCTATGGCCAGCCAGTCGTATTCAGGGTGCCAGGTAAGAGCGCTGATCCCTGCATCCAGGCGCAACCGCTTCCGCGTGGCCTTGCTGCCTGCAAAGGTAAAAATGAGAACCATCCCGGTCCCGTCGCCGGTGGCAAGCTGCCCGGTTTTGGGAGAAAATGCGGCGGCGACGACTTCGCCATCGTGCCCGTCGAGTTGAACCGGAGTGACTCCCTCGGGGCCATTTTTTCCTGTGCATGGCCAGATCGTGATGACCGGTCCTCCCCCGGTCACAAGCCGACTGCCGTCGGCGGAAAATGCCATGGCGTGCACCTTGGTTTCATAGCCCTGGATATGCAGCGGATGGTCTCTCGTGAAATCGTAGATGTGGACGCTTGGCGTCTGATCCGCCGTAGCCAGCCAGCGTCCGCAGGAACTCCAGTTCACGCGGAGGCTCGCGCCGCCCCAATCGAACCGCGCAAACGGTTCGTCCGCCCCAAATCTCCACATCCGCGCGCCGCCGGCTCCGACGACGGCAACCTGCTTGGAATCGGTCGGGTTCCATGCGAAATCCGCAACTGACGCCGGAAGGATTGGCAGTCCCTGTGCGGGGTTTCCCTCGCAATCGAAAACGAGCAGATTTTTTCCCTGGCCTGCACCGAGAAAATTTCCATCCGCGCTCGCCTTCACCCGTTCGATGATCCCGCGCCCGGCGTGGATCTC
>CAZSDC010000077.1:0-13162 GCA_964605515.1 uncultured Chthoniobacter sp. | reverse complement strand
CATGATTTTTCCCGATTTGAACTTCACGGTCGCCCGGGCCGGAATGATCACATCCTTCTCGGGCTTGTGGGGATTGCGACCGACGCGGGATTTCGTCAGACGGACCTCGAAAACCCCGAAGTTCCGCAGCTCGACATCGCGGCCCGATGCCAGGCCATCGGTAATGAGATCCAGGGTTTGTTGCAGCACCGCAAAAACCTGCTGCTGGGTCAGTCCGGTGTCTTTGCTGATCTGCATCACGAGGTCGCGTTTGGTGAGGTTGGCCATGATTTGAAAAGTTTGTGGTTCTCCAATAAGCATCTTTCGCAAGGCTTCGCAACCATCTTTGGATGGCGGGCGAGAATTTCCGCAGGCTGGCCCTCACGGAAGGGCGCGGATCAAATCGGCAAAAACGGCGATACCGACAGGCTCCTGGGTTTCCTTCGCGGCGACGTTGCAGTCCGGGCAGCCAGCCGATCTCCGGCAGTAACCTCGCGCTGGCCGAGCGACGAGGCGCAGCCGGTGCACAGGTAATCGAAGATCTCCTTGTCCGGCAGAATCAGAAGAAGTTTCTCGCGGACCGGCATGGCTTTCTGGCACTTGTTGCAATAAAGCGACGAGGCGCGGAAGTTTTCGAATTGCTGCATGGGAGTCTCAGAGCTGGGGGGTCTCGGTAAAATCCCCGGGGTCTTTCCTATCGTTCACGATGTGGGTGAGGATGGTCTGGAGCACGACCACAGGAGGCTCGGCAGCGTCGATATCCACAACCATTTCCGGGCCGTAATAGTCCAGCAGCGGCAGGGATTCTATCTCGTAGGTGTCGAGACGGCGGCGGATCACTTCCTCGTTCGCATCGTCGAGGCGGTTGTCTTTCAACGCCCGCTTCTTGAGTCGGGCCACCACCTTATCCCTGTCCAGACAGCTGAGATGAAAGACGCGCCTGACGTCAATGATATCGGCCATGAGCTCGGCTTGCCGGACGTTGCGGGGGATTCCGTCGAGCACTAGGTAGTCGATATCCGGCTTGAAGACGTGGGCTTCCACGGCGTGCCCTATGCTGACTTTCCAGAGCTCGACGGTAATCTCGTCCGGCACGAGACGTCCCTTGCTCGAGTATTCCAGAAAGGCCCGCCCGATGGGGTTGCGCGTATCCATGCGGCGAAAAACATCCCCGCAGGCGCAGTGAAAAAACCTTGGAAGCGTGCCGATGGTTGTCCCTTGGGTGCCTTTGCCGCTTCCGGGGGCTCCAAAGAACAGATAGGTAGGGTATTTTGTGGACACAATGCTGCGGAGAATAGTCACAGCCCCCGACTCTTGCAATGTCGCCGTGTTCAGGAATCCTACTCGTTATAGGCGGACTCCCCGTGCTGGGAAACATCAAGCCCGGCAGCCTCCTCCTCAGGTTCGACCCGCAAGCCGATAACCGCATTGACCAACTTCAGAATCACTAGGGTTGCAACCCCCGCGAAGACCGCGGTGAACACGACTGCGATGATTTGATTCCGGAGCTGGTCCAAACCGCCCACAAGCGAAACCAAAACTCCGTTCACCTTGAATGTCGCAGCGATCGCCGGGTTAACCTCCGCGTTGGCCAGCAACCCAACTAGCAACATGCCGACCATGCTTCCAATTCCATGGACGCCGAAGACGTCGAGCGAATCGTCGTAACGAAACTTTGCCTTGAGCTTCGTCACCGCCAGATAGCAGGCCGCGCCACCGGCCAAGCCGATGAGCACAGCCCCGGGGATGCTGACAAATCCAGATGCGGGAGTGATCGTGGCCAATCCGGCAACCATCCCAGACGCCGTGCCAAGCACGCTCGGCTTGCCCTTCAGGAACCACTCCATGGAGGTCCAACTCAGCGCCCCGGCAGCCGCTGAAAAGTGCGTCGCCGCAAACGCGCTGGTGGCGAGCGCTCCCGCCGACACTGCGCTGCCGGCATTGAATCCAAACCATCCGACCCAGAGCAAGCCGGTGCCGATGAGGCTCAGCACAACATTGTGGGGAAGCATTGGCTCGTGGGGGAAGCCCGCCCGCCTTCCCACAACGATCGCGCACACGAGCGCCGAGATGCCGGAGCTGATGTGGACGACCGTCCCACCAGCGAAATCCAGAACCGGAATCTTCCCCCCAAGGGCCCAGTTGAAGAATCCGCCCGTGCCCCAGAGCATGTGCGCCAGCGGAAAATAGACGACCGTCACCCACAGGACAACAAAGAGAAGGTAGGCTCCGAACTTCATCCGCTCCGCGATCGCACCGCTGATCAGCGCAGGAGTGATAATCGCGAACATCATCTGGAAGAGCATAAACGTCTCCTGCGGCACAGTCGGCGCATAGTCGGGCTGCGGAGCCGCCCCCACTCCATGCAGCATGAAATACTGCATCGGGTTCCCGAAAAAGGCGTTCCCCTCACCGAACGCCATGCTGTAGCCGTATATCATCCAGAGGATCGAGACTACGGACATCAGGATGAAGCTATGCATCATCGTCGAGAGGACGCTCCGGTTGCGCACGAGACCACCGTAAAACAGAACAAGCCCCGGGGCCGTCATCATCAGCACCAGCGCCGCGCTCACGAGCATCCATGCGTTGTCCCCAGTATTGATTGCGGCGGACTGCCCGGCAGAGGGTGCCACTTGGATTTGCGTTTCAGCCGCCGCTCGATGCAGCGGGATACAACAGGCTACGCAGAGGAGAAACAACGGGAGAAGAATCCGGGAGGATCGGAGGTTTTTCACAGCCGCAAAGGCAAAACGAAAAGCTGACTGGTGTCAATAATCGCCTCTGCGAATTATAAGCTTTTCTTAACTTGAGCTTGACCGCGAATTCATGCTCTGAAACTGTAGAACCCGGCTGGGGTTTCCGGCCATTTGTTCTTTTCAACCAATCCGTCGGCCTAGGAAAGCAGGGTGAAATTCCCTCACTGTCGCGCAAAGGTCAAAGTCCGGGTTCGAACCGGCGGAGAAAACTGCACCGTCCTGAAATGGACAACGGCGACGCGTATCGTCCGTGCGGGGGTAGTCCTTTTTTCTATACGGGGGAAAGGCTGTCCGCAGACAACCTCCCGTAACAAATAGAAAAAGAATTTCCATGAAAAGAATGATCCTCGCGTTTGGGCTGGCGACAGCGGTTACGTTGACAGCAAAGGCCAGCGTCATCGTCTCGAGTTTTAACGACATCGAATACTGGGTAGGCACAGGTGCCAACCAGGCGGGCCTGGTCATTGACTTCCACGATGGAGCGGCGGAGCAGTCTTTCGCTTGGGGGTTCCGGTGGGACGGCGTGGCCACCGGTTATGACATGTTAACCGCGATTGATGCGGCCAGTGTCGAACTCTCCATAAATTCCCCTTCATACGTCATGGGAGTGTCGTTTCAAGGCCTCGCCCACACACAAACCACGAACTTCTTCGATACCTCTTGGGGCTATTATCTAGCCGGAGGAACAGCGACAATCTTTGATAGCAACCCTCCTTACGGCCCTGTTGGGATACTCAGCCCGCCAGGAGGAGGTTCAAATATTCCGACGTCCTGGACAATCTCCACAGCAGGCTCATCGGACAGGCAGCTAGCCAACGGCTCCTGGGACGCTCTGAGCTTTGGAGCCAATCAGGTCTCCGGCCAGTATCTTCACCTGGATCCTCCTTCTTCGGTCACCTATGCAGCTGTTCCTGAACCTTCGACTTTGGCCCTCGCTTTTCTGGCGCTGCCTCCCTTGATCTATGCGCGCAAAAGGCTTCACGCTGGTTGAACTGCTCTCGGTCATCGCCATCGTGCTCGTGTTGACCGTTGTGTCAGCCGGGGCCGGATGGAAGATCTATGAGTCCACCTCGCTGGCTGTCTCGGCGAATAACATCCGGCAGCTCTCGGTGGGCGGAATTAACTATCTGTCCGACAACAACAATGTCTATTGGCCCTACCGATCAAACGATCCGGCGAACGGAACCGGAGTGACCTGGTGGTTCGGCTTCGAACCGCTCTCAAGCCTCACCCAACCGGAAGGACAAAGAGAGTTCGATGCCACAAAAGGTCCGCTGGGAGGATATGTGCCGAAAGGATTCCGGCCGGACCCTAGCTTCGCACTGGGTGGAAATGCGTTTAAACCAAAATTCAAGAACGGCTACATCGGAACCGGCTACAACGTCCTGCTGGGAGGCGGGTTTCTTGGTGCGGGCACCCGTTCCCATCACCTTCAACTGGCTGACGCCTCAAAAGTCGTGGTCTTCTTCACTGCCGCTCAGGTCAACACGTTTCAAAGCCCGGCATCTTCCAAAAACCCGATGCTGGAGGAATTCTACGGCGTTGATGAAAAAGAAGTGACCGTCCACTTCCGACATCACGGAAGGGCGATGGTCTCGTTCGCAAGCGGGAACGCGGGCTTCCTGGACATGGACGAATCAACCCGCGATTCCCGGATGCCGAACGCAAACGTCGGGCGGTTTGCCCCGGTCGGCGATACCACGTATTTGAAGTAGGCTCAGAACGTCACACCGAAATGCACCCCGAGCACAGTCGCATTGGCGACCTGCCCGGTGCCGCCGGGGCGGATGACGTATTGCAGGAACGGCTGAACGAAGGACCACTTGTTGACTTGGACGCGGTATTCGAATTCGAGGACTCCCTCATACGTGGGGACGATCTGTTTACCCGCGTCGCGGGCTGCCAGAATCTGGTCGTAACTATAGTTGCCAAGCGCGAAAGCGATGCCGGCCTGGTCGTGGTCGCGGGTCGGAATCAGCCCCTCATAGATGAGACCGGTGTAGAAAAAGAACGGAAGGACATTGTCGTATTTGGGAGCGTAGTTGACAAAGCCCAGCCACCGCAGCCCCTGCTTGGAGTCCTTGGGAGTTGGCGCGAGAGCCTGGGATTTTCCGTCTGTCGTTTTTCCGCCCGAGATTTCGGGCTCCGGCGATGGCTCGCGGTAGATCGTCTGCTCCGCCATGGCATAGAGGCCATACTTGCCATCATATTTTTCCCCGAAGAACGAAGTGTTCTCCAGTCCCCAGTAATATCCGCCAACGGCGTATTTCCCGGGGAGGCTGCCAATCTTCGGCGTGAGGCCGGTTTCGCCGAGAGCATACCAGCCGTTCCGGTTCCACGGCTGGGCACCGGCGAGTTCGAGCCCGTGGTTGTTGTTGCTGGTGTCCCCGGGAATCGCCATGTAAATTCCACCCTGCGCATACGACCACTCGCACGGGACAACCTTGAGCATTCCCCCCCATGCCGCATAACTCGACGACCACCCCACCCCGTTTGAACTGATCCCTTTTCCACTCACGATCACATTGTTCCGGAAAAGCTTGGCGTCGTCCTGGCGGGCAAAAAACTCGTAGGGATTCTGCCATCCGCCGGAGACCGTGAGCAGGTTCCGGATCCCGAAGAGCTCGGGGGTCGTATAACTGAGGTAGAATGGCATCAGGCGCCATTGTTTCCCGCTCTGGTAGGACGAGGGGTTGAACGACGGAGAGGCCCCGACGTATTTGTTGACATCGGTCCCATCGCGCAACCGGACTCCGCCTACCGCGGTCAGCCCGTTGAGCGCCTCGTATCCGGTCGCTTTGCCAAAATCCAGTTTGGCGTCAAATTTCAGTTCCTCGTCAAACGTGGAACGATGCTCCAGCCCTCCCCCAACAACCCCGTAGACGGTCCCCAGCCATTTTCCTGAGAGCGTCAATCCGTGGTCCTCGACGGTTTCCCGAACGCCGAACCAATCTCCAGTCGCCCCGCGCCCGTTCCACCAGCTCTGAAAATCACCGGACGTTTCGCCTGCCAGACACATCCCCGCCCATCCAACAACTGTTGCCATCAAGAAGAACCGCAATTTCATATAGAATTAGTTTTTCTAATCTCATGCAATTATTCAATATTTTTTAAAAGTTTTCTAATCACTGACATACTCCTCCCCTCATCGGCGATCGCATTGGGCACCGCAAATAAACTGGCCCGCCCTGAGAAATCGGGCTATGTCCGGCGGATGAAGTTGTTGAATTCGTTTATGCTTCCCGACCCGCTGTTCGCGGGTCTGAAAACGCCCTAGCGTGGAAGTCTATTCCCTCGACAAGTCTGATTGGGAAGAGCGGCTCCAGGTCCTTGGGGAGCCGCGGTTCCGTGCCGGGCAGATCTTGGAATGGCTCTACAAGCGCCGGGGTTTGGAATGGGAGGCCATGACAAATCTGCCCGCACCCCTCCGTGCAAAACTGTCCGCCGAGTTCCCGATCGTTCCGCTGGAAATCGTCCGGGAAAGCGGGTCCGGGGATACCACGAGGAAATTTCTCTTCCGCTTGGAGGATGCGCAGATGATCGAGACAGTCCTGATTCCGGCATCCCCCGCGCTCTACGGCGAGGCGTCCGACCGCCGAACGGTCTGCATTTCCAGCCAGGTCGGGTGCGCATATGGATGCAAATTTTGTGCGAGCGGACTCGACGGCTGGAAGCGCAATCTCACGGCAGGGGAAATCGTGGGGCAGTTTCTACGGGTCGAGGCGCTGGGGGGCGAGAGGATCAACAACATCGTTTTCATGGGAATGGGCGAACCGATGGCCAACTACGAAAACCTCCTCCGTGCGGTGGGCATCCTGAACGCAGCCTGGGGGGTTGGTTTGGGTGCGCGGCACATGACGATCTCGACCTCCGGACTTGTCCCGGGCATCCGGGACCTCGCCGCGCAGCCGCTCCAGGTCCGCCTTGCGATCTCGCTACACGGGGCAACCGACGAGGTGCGCGACAAGATCATGCCGGTTAACCGGAAATACCCGCTCGCGGAACTTCTGGACGCCTGCGGGGACTATGTCCGGCAGAAAAAACAGAAACTGACGTTCGAGTATATTCTGATCAAAGATCTCAATGATATGCCCGATCAAGCCCGCCTCCTTGCCGCACATGCCAGGAAACTCGGTGCAAAAATCAATCTCATCCCCTACAACACCGTCGAAGGTCTGGAATGGGAACGCCCCGGCGAGGACCGTCAGACAGAATTCCTTGCCATCGTCCGGCGAGGAGGAGCGGACGCCACCCTGCGACGGGAAAAAGGCCACGATATCGCCGCCGCCTGCGGCCAGCTCCGACTGCAGGCTGAAAAAAACTTTGCACCGCCCTCGGCGCTGAATTAACGGTTTGCTGATGCCGCACGAAGAAGATGATTTTTCCGGGGACGTCTGGGACGAATACCAGTGGGAGAGGTTTCTTCAGGAACAGGACCGGAATACCGAAAAGTATTTCGGCCTGCTCGAAAAGTTTGTGGACCACCCGGAACGCGACGAACTGATCGCCCGGGAAATGGGGTGGGATTCGTGCGCGGACGACAGCGAGATCGAGGAGATCGCTGACCTCATGTGCGTGCAGGAGATGGAGGACGACGAAGAGAACGGGGTGGACGAAGGCGAGTTTGACAAGTTTACAAAGTCCCCGATCTACGAAGACACCCTCCGCCTCCACCGATGGATCAACAACTGGATCGACTCCGACGACCGGCTTAAAGACCACCCCGAGGCCATCCGCTTCGCCACGCGCTCGGCCGTCTGCGGAGCGAAGCTGGCCGCCGCCCTTTGCGGTGACGAAATCACAGAAATCGGGATGACCATCGCCTATTTGAAGCGCGCCCTCAAAGCCTCGAACGACGCTCTGGATGCGGTGGCGAAGCTGGTGGACGCAGGGCTTCTGGACAAAAGGCGCGCGGCGGTTGCCAAAAGATACGTTTTCAAAATCCGAAACCGCGTCGTGGATTTCATGAGCGAATTCCGCATGGAATGGCGCAAGCGATACGGGGACTCTTGAGAAAGAAACGGTTATTCCGGGAGTGGGGCGCCGACTTTGGCTTCCGGCGGAGCCGGCACCTTCGGGACTGGAGCAGCTCGATCTGCAGCCGCAGCAGCCGCCGGGGAGTCTGAGACACCATTTTCAATCTGTTCGGCAAGAGTAGTTTGATCAAATGCAACCTTTGTCGAGTATTCGGCAAATGCGATTTCGACACCATCCTCGAGGATTTTGACGACCCTCACGCTGGCACCGGACGGAACGCGTGTTGACCCGGATCGCTGGCCTCCGACGGTAATCGGAAACTCCACCGGAATCTTAGTCCGTGTGTGGGCAGGCCAGCGGGCGGGCCGGGTCGCAATTTCCGCCCAATCCAACTTTTGAGGCGGCGGCGACCCGGACTGCACGGACTCCTCAGCCATGGAGGAAGGCAATTTCACCTCTTGCGCAGTATTTGGAATCGCTTCAGCCGGGGCAGCGGGCATGTCGCTCGGAGGCGGAGCCCCTTGAGCTCCGGAATCCGATGTTGGGAGGGCTTGAGCCGGGGATTCCTCGCGGGGATTCGTTCCCGGCATTGCTTCGACAACGGCAGGCTCGGAACTACCACCGGGAGCCTCATGCGGCATGGGAGCCGACATCCGAGGCTTTTCCTCTTTCCATGCGAAAAACACCGCGATTGGCAATCCGGCAACAAGCGGAAGCAGCAACCAGCCCGCTCCAAGCTTTTGTTTGCGTCTCACGGTTCATGTTTTCCTCTTCCAAAGGATCATATTCAAACAAAAACGCTGCCCCTGCGGGCAATGACCTTACACCAATGGAGCCGCCGGATTGGTTTTTCTCAGTGCCTTCGAGCCGGCAACCGGCGTAGCATCCGGCTTTCGAGAAAAGCATCCCAATGAATGTCCACGGCAAACCGACCCGCACCATCTGGCTCCACCCGCAGAATCCCGCCGTGGTGCAGATTATCGACCAGCGCGCACTCCCGCATGCTTGGGTCATCGAAGATTTGTCAACCGTGGAGCAGGTGGCCACGGCGATTCGAGACATGCATGTGCGGGGGGCCGGACTTATCGGAGCAACCGCGGGCTATGGCATGTATCTTGCCGCCACGGAAGCCGCTGCAGCAGACAAAGGCACGGATTTTATGCGCGAGGCGGGCGCACTCCTGAAGGCCACCCGGCCAACGGCTGTCAATCTCGCATGGGCGGTTGACAGGCAACTCCACGCCATGGCGTCGGCCCAGGCTCCCGAAGAGAGAGCAACCATCGCATTGCAAACCGCCCAGGCCATTGCAGACGAGGATGCCGGCGCATGCCGGGATATCGGCGAACACGGCGTGGCGCTCATCGAGCAGATCAGCCGTTCAAAAGCCGGCGCACCGGTTCAGATTCTGACCCACTGCAACGCCGGATGGTTGGCTTTTGTGGATTACGGTTCGGCCACCGGGCCGATTTACGCCGCCCACGATCGGGGCATCCCTGTTCATGTGTGGGTGGATGAAACCCGGCCACGCAGCCAGGGATCCAAGCTAACCGCCTGGGAGTTGGGGCAACATGGGGTTCCCCATACCATCATCGCAGACAACACCGGGGGACACCTCATGCAGCACGGCATGGTCGATCTCGTCATCGTGGGCACCGACCGGACCACCCGTAGCGGTGATGTCGCAAACAAAATCGGCACCTACTTGAAAGCGCTGGCCGCCTGGGACAACGGAGTGCCGTTCTATGTCGCTCTGCCCTCGTCATCGTTTGATTGGGGAATGCGCGACGGGCTCAAAGAAATCCCCATCGAAGAGCGCGGGTCCGAGGAGGTGAAATATGCCGATGGTCTTTCCGGGGGTCGGCATCTTGAAGTGCTGGTTGCTCCCGCCACCAGCCATGCCGCCAACTACGGATTTGATGTGACCCCCGCCCGCCTGGTCACCGCCCTCATCACGGAACGCGGAATTTGCCGCGCCACCGAACACGCCATTTGCTCCCTGTTCCCGGAACACGCTCGTGCAACGCCGTAGAAGCCCTTTGGCCGACGTCCTGAAAATTCCACAGGCGGTTGGCGTAATCGCCCAGACAGGATCAGCCGCACTCCCTCGACCGGATTTTTAGATCCCGGCCTTTATCTCCGCAGCTTTGGGCTCCTTCGTCTGAGGCTTCTTCGCCTCGGACGATTCGGATTCTTTTTTCAAAGAGGTCTCCTCGACACATTTCTCACAGTCTTCTTCGGAGGGATGGACGCAGTTACACGGACGGAGGAAGTCATTCATTATGCCGGATTGGTCACAGGAAAGCTGCCACCGGCGTTGACACCGGTCAACAAAAACCGAATCGGGGGTTGAAATTCCGGGTTCGATGGAGAAGATTCAGGCAAATGATCCTCCCATTCAGCACTCTCGTTCTCCTCTCCCTTCTCGGTCTCTGCTGTGTCTTCGCCCCCTTCGTGGGATCGTCGCGCTGAGTGCCCGGCGCTTCCAGCGTTGCCCCCGGTCAATAGAAACGCTGTTGGCAGCGACTATCGGATTTGATACCTCTGCAATTTCATGAACGAGCTCACTTCCTCCGTCCGCCTCGCAGCCGAAGCAGGCAAACTCCTCCCCTCCTCCGCCGAGAACATCCTCTCGCTCCTGTCGGGAAGCACGTCTCCGGTTTACGAGGCCGCGATTGCCGAGCTTGCCTCGGCTGAAAATTGGAAGGAGCTCGACAACCGGTTTTTCCGGACCCTGGCATTCGGCACGGGCGGTCTCCGCGGGAAAACCATCGGAGCCGTCGTCACCAAGGTCGAACAGGGGACACCCCAACCGCTCGGCCGACCGGAATTTCCCTGCGTCGGAACGAATGCGATGAACACCTACAACATCAGCCGGGCAACCCAGGGGCTGGTGGCATACGTGCGGGAACACTTCGAACGATCCGGACGGCCTGGCAGGCCCGCAATCTGCATCTGCCACGACACCCGGTTCTACTCGCGCGACTTCGCGGAGCTCGCCGCACGGGTCATCACCGACCACGGCTGCGACGCCTGGCTTTTTGAAGGCCCCCGGTCGACGCCGGAACTCTCGTTTGCCGTCCGCCAAGTCGGTGCCCAAGCCGGCATCAACCTCACCGCCAGCCACAACCCGCCCCAATACAACGGCTACAAAGTCTATTTTGAAGACGGGTGCCAGGTTGTCGAGCCGCATGCTTCCGCGATCATTGACCGGGTCAATGCGGTTCAATCCGAGTCCTACACCCCGGTTGCGGACTGCGGACGAGTCATTCCCATGGGAAAAGAAATTGACGAGGCCTATATGGACCGCCTCGCCACGCTTCCCATGGATCCCGGGCTGATCAAACGCGAGAACTCGCTGAAAATCGTTTATACCCCGCTCCATGGGGTCGGTGCCATCATCATCAAGCCAATGCTCCGGCGACTCGGCTTCCAGTGCGATGGCGTTGCCGAACAGGAAATCCAAGACGGTCGGTTTCCCACCGTCAAATCCCCCAACCCGGAAAATGCCGAAGCCCTCACGATGGCGATGGCCCAAGCGGACGCAACCGGCGCCGACCTTGTCATCGCGACCGACCCGGATGACGACCGGATGGGCATTGCCGCCCGCGACGCCTCGGGGAAAATGCAACTTCTCACCGGCAACCAGATCGGCTCGATCCTCGCCTGGTATCGCGCGGGAAAATTTTTCGAGCTCGGAATCCTCAACGAGGCAAACCGTAAGAACGCCGCGATCATCAAGACCTTCGTCACCACGGATCTTCAAAAAGCGATAGCGGACAAGTTCGGCATCCGCTGCGTCGAGACCCTCACCGGGTTCAAATACATCGGCGAAAAACTTGGCAAATACGAGGCCGCGATCCCGGAGAGCCTCCGGACCAACTACGTCGCACTTTCTGAAAACGAAACCCGTGATCTTCGCCTGAAATACTCGACGCTCTATATCTTCGGCGGCGAGGAGAGCTACGGATACAGCGCTTCGGATTTTGTGAGGGACAAGGATGGCAACAGCGCCGCCGTCCTCATCGCCGAGGCGGCCGCCTACGCGAAATCCCGCAAGCTCACGCTCCCGGAACTGATGGATGAGATTTTTGCGGAGTTCGGGGTTTACCTCGAACGCGGCGAATCGCTCACGATGGACGGCGCCGAGGGCGCTGCCCAAATCAAAAAGCTCGTGGACTCGTATGCCGCGAAACCTCCGGTCGAAATCGATGGGGCGAAGGTGGTTTCGCATGTCAATTTTGCAACGGACACCATCCGCGATGTCGAGGGCGACCGCATCCCGCCCGAAGCCATGCTCATGATCACCCTTGCGGACGGACGGAAAATCGCGGTCCGGCCTTCCGGCACCGAGCCCAAAATCAAATACTACATGTTCGCAGCGAAGAAGCCTGCGGCCGGTGCACGGTTTTCAATGTCTGAGTTGGCCGTGGCCAAAGCCGGCGTCGCAGCCGGAATCGCCAGCCTCTGGAAGGCGCTCGAATCCGACGCGAAAGCCCGGCTCGCCTGACGACAGCCTCAGGAGTGATACTCCTGCAAGCTCTTGACCTGATATCCGGCCTGCTGGATGGCGCGGATGGCGGCCACGCTGGCGCGCGCCCCGCGCAGGGTCGTCATGGTCGCCACGCGTGCCGCCACGCCGGCGCTGCGGATGACGACCTCGTCGCGTCGGGGCTGCTGCCCGCTCGGGGTGTTGAGTATAAAATGGATTTCGCCGTTCTTGATCAGGTCCAAAACATTCGGCCGGCCCTCCTGGATTTTGAGCAATGTTTTTACCGGAACACCTGAGTCCGTGAGGAGCTGGGCCGTGCCGGATGTTGCGTGGATCTTGAAACCCAGACCCACAAAATCACGCGCGAGTTCGACGGCGGCCGGTTTGTCGGTGTCCTTCACGCTGATGAAGATATTCCCCTTTGTCGGCAATGGCGGCTGCGCGGACATCTGGCTTTTTGCGTAGGCGATGCCGAGGTCGGGGTCGATGCCCATGACCTCGCCGGTCGAGCGCATCTCCGGCCCGAGAATGATGTCCACGCCCGGAAATTTGATGAACGGGAAAACGGCTTCCTTGACCGAATAGTATGGGGGAATCTTCTCTTCCGTGAACCCGAGCTCCCGGAGCGTGGCTCCTGCCATGATCTTCGCGGCCAGCTTGGCGAGCGGAACCCCGATGGCTTTGCTCACAAAAGGAACAGTGCGCGAGGCGCGCGGGTTCACCTCCAGGATGTAGACGTCTTCGTCCTTGATGGCGAACTGGACGTTCATGAGGCCTCGGACATCAAGCTCCTTGGCCATGGAAATCGTGGCGCTTTTGATGGTCGCGAGAGTTTCAGGAGAGAGCGAAAAACTGGGGATCACGCACGCGCTGTCGCCGGAGTGAATGCCCGCCTGCTCGATGTGCTCCATCACCCCGCCGATCACGCAGGTCTCGCCGTCGGCGATGCAATCGACAT
>CAZSDC010000076.1:0-13174 GCA_964605515.1 uncultured Chthoniobacter sp. | reverse complement strand
CCAACGCCCCTGCGGAGGCGATCCAGGCGATCCCCGGCATCGACCGCTCGCGCCTCCTCGTCTTCGGAGGGTGGGAATCGGCTTCGCGCGGGGCCGGGGCAACGATGCAGATTGTCGGCGAGATCCTCGGGATCACCGACCAGTTCCAAGGGGTTGACGGGATTGGCATCGAACCTGACGGCTCGCTCAAAATCCTCGAGCGCATCGAGGGCGGACAGCATCAAGTCTCAGTCTGCGAGGCTCCCCCCGTCCTGCTAGGCTGGGCGACCGGGAGTCTTCCCGAACCGCGCAACAACCCGCAAGTGGGCATGGCGAACATGCGCACGATTATGCCCGCCCTCCAAAAGGCGAAGCCGGCAAAAGTCGGTGCAGAGGGAGTGACATTCCAATCCGTTTCGCTGCCGAAACAGGCCCGCGACACAAAAATCGTCAAGGACCTGCCGCCGGATCAAATCGCCGCCGAAATCGTGGACTGGATTAAAAATAAATAACATGGAAACCATACTTTTTCTCTCCCCTGCCGAAGCGGGATCTCCGCTTTCAAAAAATGCTCTCGAAGCGCTTGCGACAACGAAGCAACTCGCCGACGCGCTGGGAACGACGTTTTCC
The DNA here is from genome assembly GCA_964605515.1 of uncultured Chthoniobacter sp. Taxonomy (GTDB): domain Bacteria; phylum Verrucomicrobiota; class Verrucomicrobiia; order Chthoniobacterales; family Terrimicrobiaceae; genus QYQL01. Next base: position 12,565 of record CAZSDC010000076.1, on the reverse strand, counting down.
GTCGGCCTCTGGGGCGATGATCCGAAGGTTGCGGCGGATGGCATCGCCTCCTGCGGGGCCACAAAAATTCTCGCGGTGACCGGAGCAGAGTTCGCGCAGCCGCGCTACGCAACCGATGCGGCCGCGGCCGAAGCGCTCGCCCGTACCGACGGTGCCACAATCGTGATCGGGCCCTCCGGCTCCCGATGGAACCGGATCCTGGCCGGCGTCGCACACCGGCTCGGCGGTCGTGCGGACAGTCATGTCACCGGCCTTTCCGCGGTCGAGGGAAGCCCCGTAATCGCCCGCTGGTATTACCGCCAGCGGATGGAGAGTCTTCAGACCCGCACCCAGCGTCCCTGGCTGCTGGCTGTCGAGAGCGGGATCGCTCCCGCGTGGCAGGGAACACCGGGCGCCGCGACGGTCGAGGCCGTCGCTTGCACGCCACCGGCTGCTCGCTCGAAGGTGGCCGGCATTGAAGCCCAGGCGGCCGACCTGCAGACGATCCGCCCGGATGCCAACCTGCTCTTCGTGACCGGTGCCGGCTGGACAAAAAAGCAGCCCGACGGACAGGTCAAAGTCGAACAAGCACAGAAGCTGATCCTCGGATTTCTGGGACTCTCCCGCGCATCGCTCGGCAGCACAAAGTCGCTCGTGGATTTGCATGGCGAGGGCCAGGCGACGCTGACGTTCCTCACGCACATGAATCAGGTCGGCCAGACCGGCTCAACCCCCCGCCACGCCAAAGGCCTCGCAACCTGCTGTCATGGCGAGGAGCCACACACCGTCGGATGGCGTTTCATCGGCGAGCGCCGCGCCATCAGTCTTGACGCCAACTGCGGCTGGGCGCGCGGCAAGGCCGATGTCCTTTACGTTGCCGACGCCTTCGCCGTTGTGGAAAAAGTGAACGAACTCCTTGCGAAATAATCCAGGCAATTTCCTCCTCGCGCCGTGCGTGAGCGGGTGGTAGACAGTTCAGGATGATTCAGGATTACGTTCCAGTTTTGCTGCATATCATCGTCGCGGTGGGTTTCGCGACGGTGGCGCTTCTTGCCAACCTGATCCTGGGCCGGGCCGGCACGAACAACCCGACGAAGGACACTGCATACGAGTGCGGAATCACCCCGGCGCCCGGCCCGCAGCCCAGGTTCAGCGTCAAATTTTACCTGGTCGCAATGCTCTTCATCCTTTTCGACATCGAAATCGTTTTCATGTATCCGTGGGCGATCGTGTTCAAAGATTTCCTCTCCCAGTTCGGGAACGTCATTCTCTGGAGCATGCTCAGCTTTGTGCTCATCCTGATGGTCGGCTACATCTACGCGATCAAAAAGGGCGCGCTCGACTGGTCGCGATAAGTCCGGATGATCCAGCATCTGGTTCTTTTCAACCTCCGGCCGGAGGTTGATGCGGAGAAAGTCGAATGGATGCTCCGCGAGACCCGGATCCGGCTGCTCAAGATTCCGGTCGTCCGTGGCCTGCGATGTGGATACCGGGTGGATCCCGGAACGGACTGGTCGGTGTTCCTGCTCGTAGAACTCGATACGGTGGAGAAGCTCGCCGCCTACACGCGCGATCCGGTGCACGTCCGTTTCGTCAGCGAGGTCATCAGGCCGAATATCACCAACCAGATTGCGCTGGACTATCAAAGCGACCCGGGCGGAGATCCGCTTTTGAGCTGATCAGAACAGCAGAGTGGCCGGGGTTTCGAGGCTCTTTTTGAGTGAGGCCAGGAATTCGGCGCCGGCAGCGCCATCCACGACGCGGTGGTCGCCGCTGAGCGCCAGAGTCATCCGCTGGCCGGGCACTACCTGATCCTGGGCGTTCACCACGGGTTTCTTGACGATGGTTCCAACCGCCAGGATCGCGGCCTGCGGCGGATTGATGATCGCGTAGAAACTTTCGATGCCGAAAGCGCCGAGATTCGAGACTGTGACCGTGCCACCTTGGTATTCCTCGGGCTTGAGTTTTTTTGTGCGGGCGCGGACGGCAAGGTCCTTCACCACGCTGCTGATTTCGCGCAGGGTGAGTTTCTGGGCATCACGGATCACCGGGGTGATCAGGCCGTCCTCGACCGCGATCGCGACCGCGAGGTTGACGGTGGCATATTCGACGACCGCGTCCCCCGCGAAGGCTGAGTTGATTTTCTGGTGCACGGCCGCCGCGCGCGCGGTGGCAAGCAGGACAAAATCATTCACGGTCACTTTCGGGGTGCCCGCCGCCTCAGCGGCGGAATTGATGTCCTTGCGGAGCGTGGCGAGCGGTGCGGCATCAATCTCGAGCGAGAGGTAAAAATGGGGGATCTGGGTCTTGCTGGCCAGAAGCCGCTCCGCGATTGTGCGGCGCATTCCCGAGAGCGGAACCCGCTTGTCGGCAGCGGATGAAGGCACGTCAATTTTGGCGGCGGGGGAAGGGGATGTCCGCCCGGCAGGGGCCGCGCCCTTCTCGGGAACGTCCGCCGCGAGGATGCGTCCACCGGGTCCTGAGCCGGCAACACCGGAGAGATCGACCCCGCGTTCGATCGCGATTTTTCGCGCGAGCGGCGAGGCCTTGGCGCGGGGACCGGCGGGAATTGCGATCGCGCGGGGTTTCGGAGTCAGGGGGGCTGCTGATTTCGGGGCCGTCTTGGGAGCGGCAGCGGGCACCGGCTTCGCGGCAGGCGCGGAAGGCATCGTCCTGGCGGGCGCTGATCCCCCGTCCAACACGGCGAGCCGCTCGCCGACTTTGACCACCCCGCCCTCGGGGACAATGATCTCCACCAGCGTGCCCTCGTCAAAAGCCTCCATCTCCATCGTGGCTTTGTCGGTTTCCACCTCCGCGAGGATGTCTCCGATTTCAATTTTGTCGCCGGCTTTTTTCAGCCATTTGACGAGCGTCCCCTCGTTCATGGTGTCGCTCAACTTCGGCATGGTGATGTCTGGCATGGCTGTATGGAATGGTGAGGTTTGCTCAGCAAATATCCAGCGCTTTTATCACCACTCTCTCGGGGGTGGGCAGCTGGATCGGTTCAAGTGCGGGGGAGTAGATGGACGGGGCGTCGAGGGTGCACACCCGCTGGACCGGAGCGTCCAGGTCGTCAAACGCCTGCTCCTGAATCGTCGCCGCAATCTGGGCGGAGACCCCGCAGAATGGCTTGTTCTCATCTACCAGCACCGCACGGTGAGTTTTTCTGACGGTGTTCAGAATGGCCTCCTCGTCCAGCGGACGGATCGACCGCAGATCGAGGACCTCGGCCTGAATGCCGTGCTCGGCTTCGAGAATTTCCGCAGCCTTGAGCGCAGTGAGGACCGCACGCCCGTGGGCGATGAGCGAAACATCCGAGCCCTCGCGCTTGACGTCCGCGACACCGAGCGGGATCAGATATTCCTCATCCGGAACCTCCCATGACTCGCCGTAGAGGAGCGTGTTCTCCATGAAACAGACAGGGTCATTGTCGCGAATCGCCGCCTTCATGAGGCCCTTCGCGTCATACGCGGTGGCCGGGCACACGACCTTCAGACCCGGCGTGTTGGCGATGAAATTCTCCGGAGTATGCGAGTGGGTCGCTCCCACGTTTGTCCCGCCATTCGCCGGGCCACGGATGACAATCGGGCAGTTAATGAGCCCGCCGCTCATGTAGCGGACCTGACCGGCGTTATTGATGATTTGATCCCAAGCCACGTAGGCGAAGCTCCAAAACATGAGCTCCATCACCGGGCGGATACCGAGCATCGAGGCACCGATGCCCATGCCGATAAAGCCCGCCTCGCTGATCGGCGCATCCACGACGCGCTTGTCGCCAAAGCGCTCCCAGAGGCCCTCGGTGACTTTATAGGCCCCGTTGTATTGGGCGACTTCCTCGCCAATGATAACGACATTCTCGTCGCGGAGGAGCTCCTCGGCGAAGGCTTGGTTCAGCGCGGTACGGTAGGTGATGAGCGGCATCGAAAGAAAGTTTTCAGTTTTCAGTTTTCAGCCCAGAGATCGCGATGTTTCCCTGAACAATGAGCACAGAAAATAATTCATTTTAGTCTCCAAAGAAATGGCGGCCGCTTTGTCCGGCCTCGGTTTGGTTATCAACCTCCCAATAGACATCCTCGAAGATGCTCTCGGGCGCGGGATTCTCGCTCTCGAGGGCAAACCGGGCCGCCTCGGCAGCTTCCTGCTTGACCGTGGCATCGAGCGCGTCGGCAGCCTCCTCGGTGATGATCTTTTCATCGATGAGGCATTTCCTCCAGAGACGGATCGGATCGTGATGGGTCTTGTAGCGCTCGATCTCGTCCGCGCTTCGATACTTTTTGGCATTGGCATCGGCGACCGAGTGCCCGTAGTAGCGGTAGGTGTCCACTTCGAGGACAAACGGGAGCGACTCCTCGTGCGCCCTCCGGATGGCATTCCAGGTTTTTGCGCGCACCTCGTAGAGATCTTCCCCGTTCGCGGCATCCCAGGCAATCCCGTATCCTTCCGCACGCTCGGCGAGGCAGTTCTTCACCGCTGATGAGCGCTCCATGCTTGTGCCCATCGAGTATTGGTTGTTTTCGATGACGTAGATCACCGGAAGCTTCCAGAGCGCGGCCAGGTTCAGCGATTCATGGAAGGATCCCTGGTTGACGGCTCCATCGCCCAGAAAGCAAAGACAGCAGCCCTTCAGCCCCTTGTATTTCAAACCATAGGCCAAGCCGAGGCCCAGAGGAGTCTGCCCCGCCACAATCCCGTGGCCGCCCCAGTAGTTCTTATCCGGCGCGAAGAAATGCATCGAACCGCCCTTCCCCCGGGAACAACCGGTCGCCTTGCCGAGAAGTTCGGCCATGCAGGAATTCATGTCCATCCCCACCGCCAGAGCATGGCCGTGGTCCCGGTAGGCGGTGATCACATGGTCGTGTTTTCCCATCAGGGAGACAGTTCCCAACGCGACGGCTTCCTGGCCGATATAAAGGTGGAGAAAGCCCCCCATTTTGCCCTGATTGTAGTATTTCAGGGCTGTTTGCTCGAACCTCCGGATACGGAGCATCTCCCCGAGAAAGCGGATTTTCTCCTCCGCGCCAAGGGATGCGTTGATTTCGGCCCGCGCATAATCGACGGTCAAGGGCTCCTCTTTGATTTCACTCATGAAAACTTGCGTTGATTTGTCCGCTCAATCCCGGCGTGCGGCATAGAGGGACGGCAAACGGCAGAGACTCCTTCAGATCAGCTCCCGTTGCAATGAGGAAATTCAGTATTCCGCACGATGTTTTCGTGGCACGGGGCTTGCTAATCTCCCCACCTTGGAAGACGGGTCTTGCCATAAGCTTGGCGGCCCGACCCCGAAAATCACCTGTGAAGAAAATCCTCTTTATCCAGCATGGAGAGACCGACAAGCCCGGTCTGTTGGCGGAAACGCTCGGGCGGAGTCACGTCGCGATCGAGATCGCCCATCCCTATCTCGGCGAGGCGCTACCCGCTTCGCTGGATTTGTTCCACGGGCTCGCTGTCGGCGGTGGGGCACAAGGAGCGTATGAATCGGACAAATACCCCTACCTGAATCAGGAATGTCATTTGATCCAGGAGGCGGCGCATTCTGGAAAGCCGGTCCTCGGGCTCTGCCTCGGAGCCCAATTGATGGCTGCCGCTCTCGGGGCTCCGGTTCGGCGAGGCGAGCGAAGAGAGGTTGGATTTTTCCCCGTGACGCTCGACCCCATCGCAAAATACGACCCTCTCCTTTGCGACCTGCCGACAGATTTTGTGGCGACCCACTGGCATGGTGACGTTTTCGATCTTCCCGCCGCCGGCATGCGCCTCGCCTCGTCGGCCATGACCCAGAACCAGCTCTTCCGTTACGGATGCGGGCTGTATGGGCTCCAGTTTCACCTGGAAATGACTCCGGAAATTTTTGAGGAGATGCTTGTGGGATCCGACGAATACCTTGCCGAAGCCGGCGCGGATACAGAGCAGCTCCGGCAAGAGGCTTGGCGGTTCCTCCCCCCGCTGCGCGAAACGGCAGAAATAGTATTTTCGCGCTGGGCTGCGATGCTTTAAGCGGGCTATTGATACCTGGAAGAAAGGGTCAATCCGTTTGAAAAAAACCGTTCAGGAATATATAGACGAAACGCCGCTCTGGTCCGACGGAACCACGATTCCCCAGGTTCCGATGACGATCATGCAGTGGCAGATCTGGGGGCTGGCCACGGCGGGAAAATTTTTCGAAGGCCTGGTGGTTTTCATGACCGGGGTGGCGCTCCCGTTGATCGCCATGGAGTTTCATCTGGGGGACGCGCAGAAGGGGCTGGTCGGGTCAGCCACGCTTTTCGGGATTCTCATCGGGGCTACCGCCCTGGGCAGTCTTGCCGACCATCTGGGCAGGAAGCAACTCTTCATCGCGGAAATGATCTTGTTCCTCATCTTCCTGATAGCGGTGACGGTCAGCCAGACGTTTCCGCTGCTCCTGGTTTCCCTCTTTGGAATGGGCCTCGCGCTTGGGTGCGACTACCCGACCGCGCACCTGGTCATCTCCGAGAGCATCCCCAGCAACTGCCGTGGCCGCCTGGTCTTGAGCGCGTTTGCTTTTCAGGCGGTCGGGGCGCTATTCGGAACCGCCATCGGATACATGATCCTCAAATCCCATGTGAGCCTCGCGGACTGGCGGCTGATGTATGGCACGGCTATCATTCCGACGATCCTGGTCGTCATCGGGCGGTTTTTTGTCACCCAGAGCCCTCAGTGGCTGATGTCGCGCGGCCGGGTCGAGGAAGCGGAAAAGGCGATCCGTCGCCTGCTCAAGCGCGATCCGGCCTATCCCACGATCATCTCCCTCCGGGCACTTCCCGACGACGAACCGGAACTCGAGAGGCAGACCTCGAAATTTGCAAAACTCTTCAACAGGAAAAACCGGCGGGCCACGGTTCTGGCCTCGGTGCCGTGGTTTCTTCAGGATCTCGGAACCTACGGCATCGGGATCTTTACCCCCACGATCCTCGGGAAGCTCCTGGGCCACGCAAACCTCGGCAAGCCGAACCTCGCGGCCGTCATCCATAGCGACATGATCGCCGCAAAGGGTGCCGCCTTTCTGGACCTGCTGCTTTTGGTCGGGATTGTCTGTGCAGTTTTTCTTGCGGACAAGCTCGGCCGCATGAAACTCCAGGTCTTCGGATTTTTCGGCTGCGCGGCCGGGCTTCTTCTCGCCGCATTCTCCACACACCTGGTGCCCGGCACCGGTCAGACCGTCCTGATATTCTCGGGGTTCATGCTCTTCAATTTCATGACCAACCTCGGCCCGAACGCGATGACCTACCTCATCGCCGGGGAGGTTTTTCCGACAAAGATCCGGGGATCGGGAGCCGGCTTTGCCGCCTCGTTCGCGAAGATCGGTGCTGTTGCGACGGCCTTCCTGTTTCCTGTGCTCCTGAGCGACATCGGAACAAGTAGGCTGCTCTACCTCCTCGTGGGAACATCCCTGCTTGGAGCATTTGTCACCTGGCGGTTCGGCATTGAAACCATGGGCGTCAATCTCGAAAATATCGGACGCATCAAAGCCCGCGGCCACGCCGGCCCCGGAGGCCCGGACCACGCTGAGGAACATCCCGCCAGCGGAACAGCAGGCGGGCCGTAAGCCTAGCCCGTTACCAAGGGACTTCACGACCGGCAGGAATTCCGGCTGCGGGCTGCACTCAATCCAAATGATGGGACGGCATGGCGACGGTCTCTTCAGGGTTCAGCCCCGCGTGGAGCAGGCGAGCGGCGCATCGATTACCGACGTGGCCGCAACGGAAACCGTGTTGGCTGGAGCGATGGGCTCCGGGCGGAGCAGTTCCATGGTTCCGTCGTAGTGTTCGACGATGGCGGTGCAGCTTTCGACCCAATCGCCGGTGTTGTAATACTCGACGCCCCCGATGTTCCGGACCGATGAGGTGTGAATGTGCCCGCAGAGGACGCCGTCCACATCAAAATCCTTCGCATAGCGGACGACCGACTCCTCAAACTGTCCAATGAAGCTGACCACATTTTTCACCTCGGCCTTGACGTAGGCGCTCAGTGACCAGTTTCCGAATCCGAAAATGCGGCGGATGAAATTCACGAGACCGTTGCACCGGAGGAGGATCGTGTAGCCGATGTCGCCGGCATGGGCCAGCCACCCCATGTTCTGGACCACGGTATCGAGTTCGTGGCCGTGAATGACCAGCAGGCGGCGTCCGTCCGCCGTATGGTGGATTGCATTTTTCTGAAGAGTGACGCTCGCGTAGGAGCCGAAGAACCCGGCGAGAAACTCGTCGTGATTGCCGATGATATAGATGATCTCGGTTCCCTTGCGGCCTTTGCGGAGGATTTTCTGGATGACGTCGTTGTGTTCCTGCGGCCAGAAGATTCCCCGGCGGAGCGACCAGATATCGATCAGGTCGCCGACGAGGTAGAGGGTTTCAAACTCCGTGTCTTTCAGGAAGTCGAGAAGCTCCTCCGCCCGGCTGCCGCGGGTTCCCAAGTGCACGTCCGAAATCCAGCCTGTCCGATAGTATTTCATGGGGCTTGCAGACAGGTTATTCACAATTCCCCGGGCATTGGAAACGTGGGAATTGTGACAATTCCGTCACATAGCAGGAGGCTTGTCATCCGGCGGGAATGGGCCAGAATACGCCTCCCTTTGATGACCATGGAAAATGCCAACTGGTATTGTGTGAAGGCGCGTCCTCGCCAGGAAAAGTCGGCCAAGGCCGCGCTGCTCAGCGAAGCTGGAATCGAGGTGTTTTGCCCGCTTCTCCGGTTCGAACGTGCGCGGAAGAGCGGCCGCGTGCGTGTGCTTGAGGCGATGTTCCCAGGCTACTTGTTCGCGCGGTTTTGCTACGACGAGCAATACCGGCTCGTACGCTCGATCAACGGAGTCTCCACCATCGTTTCTTTCGGCGGGATTCCGGCGGTTGTGCCGGGCGCGGTCATCAGCGAGTTGCGGGCGGCGGTTGCAGACGGTGAAACAGTTGACATCCCGGTCAGTTTATCAATCGGAGAGGAAGTTCAAGTGGTGGAGGGACCGTTTCAGGGGATCCGCGCCATCGTGACCAGCGTGATGCCCGCCCGGGAGCGGGTGACTGTTCTGTTGGAACTGCTGGGCATGGAGCGCGAGGTGGAGGTTTCCGAGAAAGCGTTGCTTCCCGATATGATCCACCCGATGGCACCGCACTGATTTGACGCGCGGTCCGGATTCCGCCAAAATCCACAGACCATGCCGATCTACGAATTTTTTTCTCCGGACACGAACAAGGTTTACTCGTTCTTTGCGCGCAGCCTTTCGCAGCGCGACAGGGTTCCCCGGTGTCCGGACAAGCCCGGAGCCAGGATGGAGCGGATGGTGTCGCGGTTTGCCGTTACGGGGAGGGCGGAGGAAAAACAGGCTTCTTCCGCAGGAGGGGCAGATCCGCGGATGGAACGCGTGATGGCCGAGATGCAGAATGAGATGTCGGGGATCGATGAGAGCAACCCGGATCCGAAAGCTCTCGGCCGCATGATGAGGAAAATGACCGAGGCCACCGGCCAGCCGATGCCGAAAGAAATGGAGCAGATGATCCGCCGGATGGAGGCGGGCGAGGACCCCGAGAAGCTGGAGGAGGAGTTCGGGGAGGCTTTCGAGGGGATGGACATGCCCGGTGAGGAAAATCCGGACGAGCCCGGTGTTGCGCGCCCCACTCGCCGACGACCAGTGAGGGATCCCGCCCTCTATGAGATGTCAGAATTTCTTTAAGCAGTGCTTCCGGAATGCCGCTCCGGCAGTCCGGAAACGAGCCACCAGAGTGCGGCGAGAGTTCCAAAAAACAGGACGATTCCGACCGCCTCGTGCATGAACCGGTAGTATTTTCCCGCAGCCGGTGCCAGGAGCACGATCAGGAAGATCCTGGCGGCATTTGAGAACAGGCCGAGCAGCGGCGCAAAGGCGAGGACGATCAGTTTGTCCACAACGCGCAGGCGCCGGCTGAAAACCAGAAGCAGCGCGAGCAGGAGGCATCCGCTGATGATCCCGAAACCATTGCACTCCGTCGCCACCTCGAATGGCCGGCCCCCGGCGACCAGGATGAGGCGCGGCGGACCAGCCGCAAGACCGAGCTGAACGGGATCCCCGAGAAGTCCAAAAAACCACATGGCGGTTTTCCCCGCCAGCAAGCGCAGCGGCCAGTCGGCAAACGGAAAGAGCACCGATAAAAACGTGAAGCCCGAGAACGCCATGCCGAACCCGAGTGCCGGACGAAAAACGGGATCCCCGAAGACAAAGAGCAGGACGGCGCCGGCAAGAAACCCCAATGCGCACAGCATGAACAGAGGCTGGTGCAAGAATCCGGCGAGCGCGGCACCGAGGCAGGCTCCCGCATAAAATCCCGCCGCACGGCGACCGAATCTCAGAACCGGCGGATGTGCTTCCGGCCATTCGCGGAAAAGAAAGACCAGACCAAAGCTCAGGACGACCGCCGCATGCAAGATCTGGTCGCGGGCAAGCGCGTTACCCGCGAGCCACCAGAGCGATTTTCCAAAAAGCAAGAGGGCTGCCATCCACGCCACGATGGAGATCGTGATATCCCAAGCCGCCGGTTTTGAATGCCCGACCATCAATTCCCGCTCATCTTCAAGTTTTCCTGGCGAGGGCGCAACGCTCGAGCGCGGCGCTCAAGGTTTGCGAGCGGATCGGCTTGCTGAGGTAGTCATTCATCCCCGCGATGCGACAGCGCATCGGATCCTCGGGCATGGCATCGGCCGTGAGGGCGGTGATCCATGTCGTATCGCCGCGGCTGCGGATCACGGCGGTGGCTTCGTAGCCGTCCATCTCCGGCATCTGAATATCCATCAGGATCATGTCGAACGACTCGGACTCCAGGCGATCCAGGCACTGCCGGCCGTTCTCCACGATCTCGGGAGTGTAGCCCAGCCGCTTGAGAATCTGGACGACGACCCTGCGGTTGATCGCGTTGTCCTCGGCCACCAGGATTCTCAGAGGGAACTTCTGCGACAGGGAAACATCCCCAAGCGGGGCTGGCGGGGGCTCCACGGCTGCGGGTGTTTCCAACAAGAGTTGCTGAAGAAGACCCGACAGCGCAGTGAATCGGATCGGCTTCGGTAGTGAGCCTTGGAGCGTCAGGCCGGACATTCCTCCGCCGCCAGAGAGAGCGGGGATCGCCAACTCGATAACCTTTGGCAGCATCTCCCCGGCGGCATTGGAGAGGAGCAGCGAGATTTCCTGAAAAACCGGAGGCTCAAGGCCGCCATCCAGCAGCAAAACATCCGGCCGTTTCCCGGAATCCCAAGACGCTTTCAGCGACGGCAGGTCTCCTACCAGGGTGACATCCGCACCCAACGACTCCAGCAATTCGCGCATCATCGAGCGGAAGGAGGCGTTGTCGTCTAAGAGAAGGACCGATTTGCCGCTAAGCAGCCCGGAGCCAACCCGCGCATTCTTCTCTGGAAACTCCTTCAGCGGCACCAGCACGACAAACTCCGCACCTTTCTGGTCCTCGCTGTGCACCGTGATGGCTCCCCCCATCAAGGTCGCCAGCCGTCCGCAGATCGCCAAGCCCAGGCCGGTCCCTCCGAACCTTCTCGTGGTTGAAGTATCGGCCTGGTTGAAGGGCTGAAAAAGCCCCCGCTGCTTATCCTCGGGGATTCCAATCCCGGTGTCCTTCACCGAAAGCATGAGCGCATCTCCTCCTGGCAACCAGGGCTTGCGGCTCAGTGTGACCACCACTTCCCCGCTGCTGGTGAATTTCAAGGCGTTTCCAACCAGGTTGACCAGAATCTGGCGGAAGCGGACCTCGTCGCCGCAAATCCAGTCCAAATCCCGGTCCTCGAATCGTGCCAGCAGCTCGATTTTCTTTTCCGCAGCCATGAGTCCGTAAAGGTCCAGAGACGCTTCCACGCAGTCCCTCAACGAGAATGGCCTCACTTCAAGGACCAGCTTGTCCGACTCCATCTTCGAGAAATCCAGAATGTCGCTGATCAAGTGGAGGAGCGAATCCCCGCATTTACAGATCGTCGCCAGATATTCCCGCTGCTCGGGGTTGAGGGGAGTTTCGAGGAGAAGATTCGCGCAGCCGATCACACCGTTCATCGGGGTGCGGATCTCGTGGCTCATGACGGCGAGAAAATCCGTCTTCGTCCGGCCGGCGGCTTCGGCGGCATCACGGGCGGCGATCAAGTCGTCTTCGGTGGCCTTTTGCGCAGAAATATCGAGCAGCACACCGTCCACAAAAGTCAGCCTGCCGCGGGCGTCACGGCTTAAAACCGCACGATCCAGCACCCACACCGGATGCCCGTCTTTATGCAGGCAACGGTATTCCCGGATCAGTGATGTGTCCCGGCTGTCCTTGGCCTTCGTCCAGACTTCCAGGGCGGCGGCGCTGTCTTTGGGATGGATCCTGTGCTCCCAGGAATCCGGGCCTTCCGGCATCTCCTGCGGCGGGTATCCCAGGATCGCCCCGCACTCGCCCCGCCACTCCATGCGCTTCGTCCGTGCATCATAGTGATAAACGATCTGGCCAAGAGCGCTCACCAACCGACTGTTCTGTTCCTCGACGGCCAGCTTTTCCGAATGGACAAGCAGGCCGGCCGCCTCCTGGATTCCCAGCCTGTTCCTGAATCGGAAGACCAGGATGCCCACCAGAACGGA
>CAZSDC010000075.1:0-13235 GCA_964605515.1 uncultured Chthoniobacter sp. | reverse complement strand
AGCGCGAACGTCGTCGCCGCCTGGCCGGATGCGACCGCGAGCGCCCCGGTGCCGCCTTCGATTGCGGCGATCCTCTTCTCGAAAACGTCCGTTGTCGGGTTCATCAGCCGCGTGTAGATGTTTCCGAATTCTTTCAGCGCGAAAAGATTCGCGGCGTGTTCGGTGCTTTTGAAAACATACGAGGTGGTCTGGTAAATTGGGACGGCCCGCGAGCCGGTGGTGGGATCTGCGACCTGCCCGGCATGGAGCGCGAGCGTTTCAATTTGTTGTTTGGACATGGGAATTATTTTCGTTTGTTGCGTTGTTGATCTGTGACGGCCGGGTGAAAATAGCCACAAAAAACGAGCGATTTCATCGGAAATTTTTTATGGCAATGTGGCGCTCGCCGGTCTGTTGATGTGTGTTTGAGAAGTTTCGCGTTCTGCACTTGTTATTCCGCTTGAAGGAATGCGCCTCCGGGCACAGGCCCCGGAGACGCAACTCTCCAGAGTGTCAGAATTCGTATTTTGCGGTAAAGCCCCAGACGCCGTTGGCGAGTTTGTCACCGACGTTGCCGAAGTATCCGTATCCGGCAGCGATCGTGAGGTGCTTGTTCGCGACCCAGGCCAGATCAACCGTCGCCCAGTAGCCCGACTGGTTAACCACGCCAGGAATCGGCTTGTAGTTGTGCGGCTGCTGGCGGTATTCACCCGCGAGAATCAGCCAGTCGGTGAGGAAGATTGCGACGTTGCCCTCGAAGAGGAAACTGTAGTCCCGTGAGAAGCCCAGAAGCCCGAGTTCCGCCCCGCGCGTGGCGCGCCCACCGGCGTTGATGAGCACCGGCCGCGGCAGAAACGTCAGCAGCTTCGAGGCATAAAGGGTGAAATCCACGCCTTGGTTATACCCGAGCCCGATCGAAGTCAGCGCGCCGCCCAACTCCTTGTTGATCGAACTGATCCCGTTGTTGACCTTGTAGTGGACGCCGCCGGTAATCGCCGGAAGCCACTTCTGGTTCCAGTCGTTTTCCTTGATGAACTGGAACCTGGCGTTGAAATTGTGCAGCGAAACCGAGGTGGTCCCCAAGCTGATTCCTGTGGCGTCGTGGATCGCTCCACTCAGGCTTCCCAAGGAATACCAGTCCCAGCCATACCCCAACTCGATCCGCTCCCACGGACTCCAGGTGACCGTCGTCGGAACCAGCACTCGTCCGCTCCCTAGACTGACCAATCCGCCACCGATAGCCGGACGGCCAACGGGTTCTCCATTGCGCGGAGGGTTCACGATGTAGGCGGACAGCGTGGTCAGCACGCCGCCGTTGCCTTCAATTTCGTGCAGCGGAAGCGGCGCGCCCTTCTCCGGCGCAACCTCCTCTTTGACGATGACTTTTTTGTCGGCCTCGCCCGCTTGGGCGGCCGGTGAAAGGATCGCAAGCGAAGCAGCCGCAATCCACAGCAGGTTTTGTTTTTTCATAGGTTCTTGTTTTTTGTCCTCCGCCTGTCAGTGGACTGCACGGCTTCGGAACGCTTGGTTTTCTCTCGATCCCCTCCGCGTGCGCGGTGGGAGAAATCAACCGGATCTCGCCGGGTTTTCAGACTCGCCATTCGATCCCATCCCTCGTCCCCGTCGAACACGAAGTCCGCAACGTGGAAGGCGGCAAGAATCAGCAGCGTGATGAGGATGAATGTCATATTTATAAACGACTATGATGATCGTTATACAAAAATATCATACCGTCAATAAGTTTATCTAATTTTTTACAGTATAGATAAACATATATTGTAAAGAATGATATGCAGACACATGATTGTGTTATCAAAATATTTTTATAATCAACTTTCATATCAATAACGATTGATTAGGTCGATATTGATCTTTCTAAAGCGACCTGGCTGCGGCATGGTTGCGACGACATGAAGACAGCGAAACTACATCGGGTTGTGGAATGGGATGAGGAAGATGGCGGCGAGCCCGTTTCAGGACGCGCGGGCCGGGCATCGGCATTGATCCGCAAACTGCGCTCAAGCCTCGAGGGCGGGAAGCCGACTCCAGTGGAGCAGCTCATTCCGCTGCTCCGCCATCAGGACGAGGAGGTGTGGGGGTTAGCGCTTGAGCTGTTGGAGTATCACAACGCTCCGGAGGCTATTCCGGCCGTGCTTGAGGCTGCGGCAGACGAGCAGATCGGGTTGGCGGTGGCGGCGGCCGATCTGCTCCGGTATTTCCGGAATCCCGAGGCCGACCGGGAACTGATTGCCGGGCTGCGGCACGAGTCGCTTCCGGTCCGGCTCGCGGCGATCTCCGCGTTGAGGGAGAGGCGGAGCTCGTCCGCCGTGGAGCCGTTGGTCTCACTGCTGGGGGATCTCCATGTGGAAATCCGTAGGGAAGCGGTGATCACGCTGGCATCGTATCAACGGGCGGATTTGCTTTTGGCCGTGAGATCCGCAGTAAGGGACGGGGATCCAACGGTTCGTCGCATCGCGGTCGAATCGCTGGCGGATTTTGAGAACTCGTCCGTTTTCGGGGATTTGCTGACAGCCTTATCTGATGAAAGCTGGCTCGTTCGCCGTGCAGCTGCCCGTGCGTTGGGGAAGGTGCCGGGGCACGCGACGGCGTATGCCCTGCGCATGGCGCTGGAAGACTCGGTTTGGCAGGTGGTTGTGGAGGCTCTGACAAGCCTCGGAAAAATCTCAGCGCAGGCGGATCGCTGGATTCTCTCCCTGCTCCATCATGAAATCCCAGAGGTGCGCGCAGCGGCCGCCGCCATGGTCGGTCAGTCGAACGATCCGCAACTCATCCCCTATCTGGGTGCGCTGTTGCTGGACCCGGAGCAAATGGTCGCAAAATCCACACGCCTGTCGATCGCCCGCCTTCACGCCGTAGCCGGCGAAACCAACTCGCTCTAAGCCTATTTTGCGGGAGGAACAGCCTCCGGCGTGTAAATCTGTTCGAATGTTCCGCCCTTCGCGAAGTGCGTCTTCTGCGCTGCGGGCCATCCCCCGAACGTTTCCACAACGCCAGCGAGTTTGATGTCAGGGAACTGTGCCCTGTTCTCCGCGAGAATGGATTCATTGCGCGGGCGAAGGAAGCGGGAGGCGGCGAGGCGCTGGGCGGGTTCGGACCAGAGGAAACCCAGATAGTCTTTTGCGAGTTCGTGCGAGCCGCGCTTGTCCGCCACGGCATCCACGATGCTGACAGGAAACTCGGCGAGGATGCTTTGGGAGGGATAGATAACGTCGAAGCCGCTTTGGTCGAAGGCGGTCTGGATTTGGCGGACCTCACTTTCGAAAGTCAGGAGCACATCACCGATCCCTTTCTGGACAAAGGTGTTCGTCGCGGCATGGCCGCCGGTTTCGAGAACAGGGACATTTTTAAAAAGGGCTTTGACAAAATCTTTTGGTGCACCGGGATTCCCGGGCGATTTGTCCTGAGCGTAGGCCCATGCGGCGAGGTAGCTGTAGCGGCCATTGCCGGAGGTTTGAGGGTTCGGGATGATGACGGAAGTTCCCGGCTTGACGAGATCGTCCCAGTCCTTGATGCCCTTGGGGTTGCCCTTTCGGACAAGGAAAACGATGGTGGAAACATAGGGCGACGCTCCATCCGGCACGCGCGTTTTCCAATCCTTAGCAACCAGCCCCGCCTCGACGAGTGCGGCGATGTCGGTCTCCTGGTTCATGGTCACGACATCGGCCTGCAGCCCGTCAATGACCGCACGGGCCTGCTTGCTGGAACCGTCATGGGATTGTTCGACCTTGACGGGCGATTGCCCGTTTTTCGTTCGCTGCGCCGCATAGGCCTCGTTGAAAGCGCTGTAGAACTCGCGGCTGACATCGTATGAGGCGTTGAGCAGGGTGTCCGGCTGCCCTGCGATGGCGGCAGAGAGGGATGCAAAGAGAATGGCGGAAAATATTTTCATGGTGGTTCGTCAAATATTCTGTCCTTCGGAAATCATCGCGCGGAAACTTCCCAGCATGGTGAGAATCGCCGCCACGTGGGCGTCGACTTGAAGGCTGGAATCCGCGTGGCTCGGGGTTTCAAACACAATCTCGAAAGGACGCGGGGTCTGGGTTGGCGGCGCCCCCAGAATCCCGGTGTATCCATCCGCGATGATCCCCGCGTTGGCCTGGAAATTGTCGATGCTCTTGTCGAAATTTCTCGGGAGAAACCGCGAGGCGGCTTCGAGGCTCGGTTCAAGCACATGGTGTGTCAGTTGATGGCCTTTGACAAAGCCATAGAGCCCGGGCGAAGTATCATCCGTGTGAAGGGAAACGATCCCGTCGAAAGCCAGCTTCATGAGCTGGCCCTCCAAAACGAGAACCTCGATCTCGTCGCTGCCGCGCCAGAATTCCCGGTTCATATCAGACCCGCTCTTGAGCCAACGCGCATCGTGGGCATAACCCCAGGGGTTGCAGACCGGGTAGACAAAAAGTTCATATCCCAAGGCTGGCTCGGGATTCTCGTGGAGGTGGCGCAAAACCTCGACGGCAGCCTGCACCCCGCTGGGCTCGTCGCCATGGACTCCGGCAAAGATTCCAACACGAAGAAAGCTGCCGCGATCTCCCGGACCCGCGAAGAGAAACCGGGGAATTGCGCCTGAAGACCCTTTGCGATCCTCGAATTCCAAGTGGGCGGAAAAAAGAGTCCGAGAGGTCGCGGCGAGTTTTTCCAACGGGGCAATCAAGGATTGCAGGGACCGCAGGCTGTCCCGGGTCGGATCGCCGTGGCTGACGGGTGTGGCTTTCATCCCTGATGGAACATGATCCGCCACAGGAAGGGATGGGACCTTCCGCGTGCGGACAGGTTTTTTAAGTTGTGACGGCTTTGCGGGCTTCGTCAGCAAGGGCTGTGCTCAGATAACGTTCTCCGGTGCTGCAGCCGATCGTGACGATCAGCTTGCCTTTGTTCTCCGGGCGGTTGGCGACTTGAAGCGCGGCCCAGACATTTGCACCCGTGGAAATGCCCGTGAGAATGCCCTCCTCTATTGCCAGCCGGCGGGCGGTATTGATCGCATCCTCGTTCGTGACCTTCACGACATCGTCGATGACATCCAAGTTGAGATTTTTCGGGATAAACCCGGCTCCGGTTCCCTGAATTTTGTGTGGTCCTGGTTTGACCGGCTCCCCTGCCCGGGTCTGGGAGATCACGGGCGAGTCCGCCGGCTCGACGGCTATGGAAAGAAATCCCGGCCTGCGCGACTTGACGACTTCAGTCACGCCGGTGATCGTGCCTCCGGTTCCGACCGCCGAAACAAGGATGTCGACCGAGCCATCGGTGTCCGACCAGATTTCCTCCGCTGTGGTGCGGCGGTGGATTTCCGGGTTTGCCGGATTATTGAACTGCTGGGGAATCCAGGAATTCGGAGTTTCGGAGTGCAGGAGTTCTGCACGGGCAATCGCTCCCTTCATTCCCTCGGCGGCGGGAGTAAGAACCAGCTTGGCTCCGAGAAGCGCCAGAAGTGTCCTGCGTTCGAGGCTCATGCTCTCGGGCATGGTGAGCACGAGCTTGTAGCCTTTCGCGGCAGCGACAAATGCGAGGGCGATACCGGTATTTCCGGATGTCGGTTCGATGATCGTTGTCTCAGGTGTGAGTCTCCCGTCTTTTTCCGCCGCTTCGATCATCGCGGCTCCGATGCGGTCCTTCACGCTGCCGAGTGGGTTTGCGAATTCCCCCTTGAGCGCGATGGTTGCCGGCGCGCCGGCGGTGATGCGGTTAAGCTTGACGAGCGGTGTGCGGCCGACTGTCCCGAGGATGTTTTGATAGATAGGCATGGTTGGTTTATTTTGGTTGGTAGATGGAATCGAAAACGCCTCCGTCGGCGAAAAAGGTCTTCTGAGCCTTGGACCATCCTCCGAACGTATCGTCAACAGTAACGAGATCGAGCTTCGGGAACGGATACTTCGCTTTGGCCGCCTCCGAGGATGGACGGTAGAAATTCTTCCCGATGATATCCT
This sequence comes from uncultured Chthoniobacter sp., assembly GCA_964605515.1. Classification (GTDB taxonomy): domain Bacteria; phylum Verrucomicrobiota; class Verrucomicrobiia; order Chthoniobacterales; family Terrimicrobiaceae; genus QYQL01. The sequence goes on along the minus strand of CAZSDC010000075.1, from coordinate 7,311 downwards.
GCCCGATGTCGCTGTAGAGGTATTCCAGATAGGCGGTGGCGACCGCGCGCGTGCCGCGCTTGTCCACCACCTTATCCACCACCGTCACCGGCGGCTCCGCCAGGATACTGACTGACGGCGTGACGATTTCGAATTGCCCCGGCTTTTCTTTCTGAACGAGGAACGCCTCATTTTCCCAAGACAGGAGGACATCTCCGATCCCCCGCTCCGAGAATGTGATCGTTGCCCCGCGGGCACCCGAATCCAGCACCGGCACATTTTTAAACAGCTTCGTCAGAAACTCGCGGGCCTTACTTTCATCGCCGCCGTTCTTCTTCAGGGCCCACGCCCATGCCGCCAGGAAATTCCAGCGCGCCCCGCCGGAAGTTTTTGGATTCGGAGTGATGACAGAAACGCCGTCTTTGATCAGATCACCCCAGTCCTTGATTCCTTTGGGATTTCCCTTGCGGACGAGCAGGACAATTGTCGACGTGTATGGCGAGCTGTTGTGCGGAAGTCGCTTCTGCCAGTCTGCAGGCACCAGCCCACCTTTTGAGGAGAGCTCGTCGATATCGTATGCCAACGCCAAGGTGGCCACATCCGCCTCGATCCCGTCGAGGATCGAGCGGGCCTGCTTGCCCGACCCGCCGTGGGACTGGTTGATGGTGACATCATCCCCGGTTTTCTCCTTCCAGTATTTTGCGAATGCCTGGTTGAAGTCCGAGTAGAGTTCCCTTGTGGGGTCATACGAGACATTGAGAATTTCCGAGGTTGCTGCCGCGCCCGAGAGCGCTGCGGAAACCACGAGACTGGCGGTGAGAATAAGTTTTGCAATCATGGGAATCGTTGTTGGTTGATGGTAATGTGATCTAGAATGTGACCTTGGCGCTGACACCGAGGACGACGTCATTATGGACGGAGTTGTTGCCTGCGGGGTTGATGATCAACTGCGCGTATGGCTTTATGGCCGCCCACTTGTTCAGCTGAACGTTGTAGAAGCCCTCGATCACCTCGGTGGAGGTAAACATCGGCTGGTAAGCGTAGTAGTTCTGGTAGGGAAGTGCCGTGGATCCCGGCTCCAGTGTCTTGCTTGTCCCCGTGCCAGGATTCACCGGCTGCTTCACTGTCGGACCGTTGTAAACGGTCGCGTTGTGCGCGCTCCCGTAAGGGTTCTGCAACTGCTTGTTTTGCGAATCGAGATATTTGTTATAGTAGGAGCTGTAAATACCCATGCTCAAGGCCACTCCGATGCTGTCGTTGTCGCGGTGGGGGATGAGCCCCTTATACACAAAGCCCAGCTGAAAATACCAGGGCAGCTGGTTGTTCTGAGGCGGCGTGAACGTGGCCTCGCTGAAGAAATACAGACCTTTGTCGCTGAGCTTGGCAGGAGGAACGACAGCTTTTGATGCGAGGGATTTTCCATCCGACACCGGGGCCTCAACGTGCTCCTTGACCCGGTAGAGCATCTGGTCCGCCTGCAGATAAAGCCCCCAAGTAACCTGGTTCTCATGATACGCCGCCGGCTTAGTGGCCGCGTAGCTGGTGTAGGTCGGCGCCGTGTAGGTGCCAGGGTATGTGGCGCTCGATTTTCCCGACGTCTTCGTGAAGGTGACAGGGAATGTCGACGACGTGAACGCCGTCGGAGTGTAGGACGTGTTCTTTTGTCCCCAGATGTAGCCGCCGATCGCGTATTTGCCTTCGAGTTTATCCTTGCCGAATTTCGGGGTCCACCCGATTTCGTTCACGTTGTAGAGCCCGTTCTGGTTGTAGTTCCCACCGCTTCCCTGATTGTAAGGGCTGGCCGCATAGTAGGCCGGGGCGGACACCGTCTTCCCCTTGGAGTTGACATACGAGACGTTCACCGGGGTCAGCGGCTTCTTGCCGATGGCCCCCGTGTTGGGATTGAAGTTCGGCGAGCCGGCGAAGTTGAAACCGTGGTTGTTCCTGTAGCTGGGAACCCAGCCGGTGTTCTGGCTGGCTCCCGGAATGAGCTTCCCGTTCCCGTCCACAACGCCCACAACCTGGCCGGATTGCTTGAAGCGTCCCAGGTAGCCTTGCGGCACCGAGGAATAGGGATAAACGCTGGTGGCAGAGTATTGGGTATCGGTGATGCCGCCGGTTCCCGAGATTGCGAGATAGAGCCCGCTCTGAACATACGTCTCCTTGGTGGGCTTGATCTTGAGTGTTCCGCCCCAGGATGCATAGCTGCTGCTCCATGGCACCGGGCTGGTTTTGTAGAAGGCCACCGATCCCTTGGTCGGCACGCCTGTTGTCGCGCTCACCGAGGAAGCTTTGTTCACGACCGCTATCCCCGGCCCTGGCGTTCCACCGATGCCTTTGCTCGAAGTGATCGAGTTGTTCTCAAAATACTTCGACAGCGGCTGCTGGAGGAACTGCTCGTAGGGATTCTCCCACCCGGCATTGATGGTGATCATCTTGTCGGGCGTCGAATACTCGATCTGCTGAGTCATGATCCTCACCCCGGTGCCGCTCGCGTAGGTGGTGGGATTGAAGTTGCTCGGCGTTCCTGCCGCCCACTGGGGATTGCCCCCTCCCCGGTAGCGCCAGTTGGATTCGATGGTCAGCCCCTTAATCCCGAAGACCGGCTGAAAATCATAGACGAATTTGAGGCTCTCCTGGTTCAGCCAATTGCTTTTGGGCTGGTTGGGCAGCCCTCCCGTGACCTGACCGTAATAGATCTCCCTCGCATCCCCGGTGATGGTCAGCCCATGCTCAACCAACGTGTCACGAACGCCGAACCAGTTTCCCGTCGCGTATTTCCCGTTCCACCAGGTTTCGAAGGTTTTACCCTCATCGGCAAAGCCGGTTGCCGCTGTCAGTAGAACCAGCGCCATTATCGATTTTTTTGTCATATGATTTACGATTGTTGGTGACCAGTTGCGAAGCGACTTACTCTCATCCTCCAGTCTTCTGGTCGGTATTAAGTGATCATCTGCTCACATGCTTTTGCTCGGAGCAAGCGTGATAAACGATCTATATAGTCGTTATTTAAAATCCGTCAACAAAATATTTATAAATAATTACCGGAGCAATGCGGATATCTTCACATGGCCATTCGAGAGCAGGGGCAGGCCATGAGCAAAGAATACGGACTGGAAATTCAAGGCCGGAAGTTTTCTGATGGATTTCCGGTATATGGCAGGGTTGGTGCAGTATTTATCCGGGAGGAATTCGAGTTGATCGAGATGGATGAGAGAATCCCCGAGCACGAGGCGCTGACCATCGCACCATGCAGCCTCCCCCGGCGCGGCACCAGGGAGATCGGTCAGGGAAAAACCCGACAGGACGTCGCCTTCGTTATACCAAACGTCAGCCTCGAGCTCTCCGCGGGCAGCTCGTGGAGCATGAATGGATACATTCAGTGAGTTTTTGAGCGCAAGACTTTCGCGCTGGTGGTTTCCGCTTGTGACGGCGATGGCCTGCAATTTTGCCCTGCCCAGAAGCTCAGCCCACGCATTTTGCGCCAACGGCATGGGATCAAAGACCACCCAGCCCTGATCCGTTAGGATCGCCGTGCTAGAGCACTCGCAGCGAACGTCCGGATTGAAGCCATGCCACACTGCGAGGTCCCTGGCGATCCAATCCAACTCGGGAACCGGCCTCACACTTCAAAGAATGTGCGGATCTTGCCCAGGAACCCCTCTTTGTAATTGCTTTTTGTCGCCTGGTTGGCGAACCCCGCGGCCTCGGCAACCAGCCCCTCGTTTGCCATGCGCCGTTGAGCCAGCAACTCGCTCAAGGATTCCAGAAGCTCCGGGCTCGCGCCGATGATCGGGGCGAGGACGTCTTTGTCCACCTCGACCGCCAGGCAATCTTCGAGGGCGAGGATGGTGGCCGTGCGTTTTTCGCCGGTGAGGACCGAGATCTCTCCGATGCACGCGTCCGGACCAAGCACAGCCACCGAGGTGCGCTGCCCGTTGGATTCCACCCAGACCTCGGCACGGCCGCTCACAATCACAAACATAGGGCCAGCCGCCTCGGCATCCTGACGGATAATGCTCTCACCCTCACCGAATCGAACGATTTTTGCGTTCTCGACAATTTCGTCAAGCTGGGTGGCAGAAAGGGCCGAAGCGAAGATCGCCTTGCGGATCGATCCCCGGATCAAGTCGCGGTCTTCGACATGCGGCTGAGGCCGGCCCATCCACCGCTGCTCCTGGATGGGGTAGGGAATCTTGATATTGTGGCGGCGGAGGGCATACCAGAGGTTGGTCCGGATCTGGCTATTCGCCGGATTATAATTCACGTGGTCGTCCAGCCAGAACCGGAGCTGGTAGGTGACACTGAAATTTCCAAATTCCATCAGATAAACATCCGGCATGGGGCTGCGCAGGACGAGCGGGGAATCGAGAGCCGCATCGATCAGAACTTTTTTCACCAGCGTAGGCGGAGCATCGTATTCGAGCCCGATGTCCAGACGGATCCCGTGGATGTTGGTGGGGTAATTGTAGTTGATGACCGTCTGCTTGGTGATGCCGCTGTTCGGAATGTCCAGGCAGATGTCATCGGTGGTGCGGAGACGGGTCGATCTCCAGTTGATTTCGACAATCTGCGCATGTTGTCCCTCCACGAGCAGCCAGTCCCCGGCTTTGAACTGGCCCCCGAAATAGATCGCAAACCCGCTGAAGATATTTCCGAGCGTGTCCTGGAGAGCGAGACCCAGAACGATACCGAGTATGCCCGCACCGGCAAGGAGACCGGGGACCTGGATTTTGTAGAAGAACTGAAGGACGAACAGGAGCGTGGCGATGATGATCGAAATGGATATAAACTCCCCCAGGAATTTGGGCACCTGAACCCCCTCTCCCTTGCGTTCGAGCTGGTCGAAAAAATAATGCCTCTGCAGGCCGACCACGACAAAAGCACCGGTGAGCGCGAGCGCCGCCGCGACGTGCTGTTCACCGGGAATTGGAACAAAGGCGAAAAGCGTCGGCAGATAGAGCGCCGCCAGAATACAGAACAGATGGTAGACCCAGTTCAGCGGAATGCCGAGCCGGCGCTTCAGGATCCTTCCGCCGAACAACAGGATCAAATAAAACGCCGCCGCCAGCCCGAGATAAACCGCCATCGCCTGCGTAAAGCGAAGACCCGTCTCAATAATCCCCCCCGTCCCGGGTGGTGCCACGGCCTGCGCCATCGGAAGAATCGTGCAGAACATGCGGCGCAGACTAGCCGAAACAAACGACGGGATGCAATCCCCGACGCCAGCCACCCTCAAAGCCAGCCTGCAAAAACCCTTGGTGCGGCGCATCAAAGTATTGTGAGGGGCGCGGAGAAAGGGGTTGCGCACGGAGGGATGCGGACGGAGAATTCTCCTCCGATGAAATGTCCCCGGCTTGTCCATTTTCTTATTCTGCTTTTGGCGGGATGCTCCAAGCCGCCGAGCCCGCCGAGCCCGCCGCCCCCCGTCGCACAGGAGACCGCCAAAAAGTCCGAAGCCGTGATGACCGTTGCCGCGACGGTCAAAAATATTTCGTATACGGGCACATGGTCGGCCACCGACGGCGAAGGCCAGCTTTTTGACATTGTCGTCTTTCCCAACGGCCAGGCGGTGAGCAATTGGACCAAGGGCCCCGCCGGGGCACACGGGGAACGTGGTTTCTGGCGGTTGGCAAACAACCGGCTGCTCGTGTTTTTTCAGGATGGCTGGACGGATGTGATTTCCGAAGCCGACGGGAGTTTCAAACACCGGGGATTTGAGCCAGGGTCCGCCATGGATGGCCCTCCAAAGAACGAGTCCCCAGCCAGAAGGCTCGAGGACGATCGATTCACGGGGGTCTGGTGCCTGAATAAGGAACCGGACGGGAGTTACCTCTACGTGGCACTGCAATCATCCGGACGCGCATTCAGCACGATCGGGGGTGGGACGGAAGGCACGTGGGAGCAAACGAAAGAAGGGGCGCTTTGCAAGTGGCCGGATGGGTGGAACGACCTGATTTTCGCCTCGAATGACGGATTCCAGAAGCGTTCGTGGGTCGGTGCTGCGGAACAAAACACAACCCCTCCTGACATTTCGCCGGCCTTGCGGGTGGGTGACACGAAGTTTTTCATCACCCCATGAGCACCCTTCCGCTTGTCATCGGCTCGATTTTGATCGCCATGGCGATCATGGTCGTCGTCTGGGTTTATGCGCGGCATCTGAACAATGCGGGAATCGTCGATATCTGGTGGTCGTTCGGTTTTGCACCCGTAGCTATCTTCTGCGGGACGTTTGGCAGCGGATACCCGGGGAGGAACGGTCTCATCGCCGCCATGGTTTGCGCGTGGAGCCTCAGGTTGGGCATCCATCTTTACAAGCGCGTGATGGCACACCATCCGGAGGAGGATCCGAGGTATGCGGCGCTCCGGCTCCAGTTTCCCCTGCACACCTGGCTCATGTTCTTCGGCTTTTTCCAATTGCAAGCGGTATTGATCGGGCTTCTAAGCCTCCCGATTGCTCTGGCTTGCTCGAACCCCTCTGCAGGAATCGGTCGTTTTGAACTCGCGGGGCTGGCCGTCTGGATCGTGGCGATCGGCGGCGAGGCGGTGGCGGACGCCCAACTGGCCTTTTTCCGAAGCCAACCCACCAACCGCGGACGAGTCTGCGAACTCGGGCTTTGGAGATACTCCCGGCATCCGAATTACTTTTTTGAATGGCTCGTGTGGGTTGCGTTTTTTATCTTTGCTCTCGGAGCACCGTTCGGCTGGGCCGGCGTGCTGAGCCCGCTGCTGATGCTCTATTTCCTGACGTGCGTGACAGGAATCCCGCCCTCCGAGGCTCACTCGCTCGCCTCCCGCGGTGACGCCTATCGCGCCTACCAGCGACGGACGAGTCCGTTCCTGCCCTGGTTTCCAAAAAGCAAATGATCACACTCGACGACCTCCTCGCGCGCAACCTCCTCCCCGATGCCGCCATCCGGATCGGCATCCGCAACCTCCTCGCAAAAAAAATCCGGGACGAGTCGCATGCGGGCGTCGAGCTGCGGAGTGAGGCTCTGGCAAAGTTCATCGCCGGGCTGAAGAAGAGCCCGATCGCCATCAAGACAGGGGAGGCCAACGAGCAACATTACGAGGTTCCCACGGAATTTTTCTCGCTCGTTCTCGGGCCGCGCATGAAATACAGCGGCGGATACTGGCCGAATGAGGAGACGACGTTGGCGGAGTCCGAGGAGGAGATGCTGAAGCTGAGCTGCGAGCGGGCGTGCCTGTCTGACGGACAGGATGTTCTCGAACTCGGGTGCGGGTGGGGAAGCTTGACGCTGTGGATGGCGGAGCAGTTTCCGAACTCCCGCATCACCGGGGTCTCGAACTCCGCCACGCAGAAAATCCACA
>CAZSDC010000074.1:0-13291 GCA_964605515.1 uncultured Chthoniobacter sp. | reverse complement strand
CCCTCGCAAAATAGGTGAGGATCAAATCCGCCCCTGCGCGTTTGATCGCAATCAGCGATTCGTTCCGCGTCCGCTCATAGTCCAGCCACCCCAGCTTTGCCGCCGCGTGGATCTGCGCATACTCCCCGCTGACCTGATAAGCCGCCACAGGAACCGAAGAGCTGTCACTGATCTCCCTGAGAATATCGAGATAGTAGGACGCTGGTTTCACCATCACGATGTCCGCCGCCTCGCATTCGTCGAGCCTCGCTTCCAGCCGCGCCTCGCGCCGGTTCGCAGGATCCAGTTGGTAGGTCGCCTTGCTGATGGCGTCCTTGCCGATCTTGCTGCCCACAGCATCACGGAACGGCCCGTAAAGCGCGGAGGCAAACTTGGCGGAATAGGCCACGATGCCGACCTGCGTAAACCCAGCATCATCCAGCGCGCTGCGGATAGCGCCGATGCGACCGTCCATCATGTCCGAGGGGGCGACCATATCCGCGCCGGATTCCGCCTCTAAAACGGCCAACCGGCAGAGAGCCTCGACGGTCGAGTCGTTATCCACCGCCAGCCCGTCCGGGGTGAGGAGACCGTCGTGGCCGTGCGAGGTGTAGGGATCAAGCGCCACGTCGGTGATGACGACCAGATCCGGACAGCTTGCCTTCACGGCACGGACCGCACGGTAGAGGAGGTTATCAGGGACGAGCCCATGCGAGCCGGTGGGATCTTTCAAGGACTGTTCAATCGAAGGAAAAATCGCCACGGCGGGTATCCCCAGCTTTTGCGCATCGCCGCAAAGTTGGACGAGGGATTCAACCGAATTTCTGAAGACGCCCGGCATCGAGCCGATCTCGGTGTTCCCGGTCCCATCCTGAACGAACAGCGGCAAGATCAAATCGCACGCATGCAGGTGGGTTTCGCGCACCATGCGCCGGATATTTTCTGTTCTTCTCAAGCGGCGGAGGCGCCGGGGCAGATGCAGTTTCATGCGCGGAGAACGCTATCGCGGAAAACCCGTTTTGGCGAGGAGTAAGGGGAATCCCTCGATCCGAGGGGTGCGATCAAATATGGGAGTGGTGGAGGAGTTGCGCATAGGTGCAGGCGCGCCGGTGATTTTCAAGCGGGAATCAAAACCCCAACTTCCTCCGAACCCGAAGATCCAGCGCTCCCCCTGGCACGTCGGCCGATCAGCGGACGGAGCGCGTCGGGAGGGACGCTGAGCCATCGGGCCTCTGATGGCGGCATGCCTTCCACCAAGTCCAGCAGAACATCCGGATCCCGCTCGATCGCGTTTGAGATCTGCCCTTTGGTGAGCTGGATCGAGTTGCAGGAAGTTCTCGCCAGGATGTAGTCCAAGTCACCCTTCAACAGTTCGAATTGTTCTTCGCTCAGAAGCATAGCGGATTTCAGGGGATGCTCATCTCGAAGCCCGTTTTTCAGACGGCCATAATATCCGGACGAGGATTATTCATTGGTGCGGGCACTCTCTCAATATTTCCAATCCAGATCAATGTCTGGCGGAGAAAAAATGATCGGCGCTTTTGCGTTGTCAACACGGAAGGGAATCCGTCAGTGTAGCGCCCTGTGCTCGAACTCAAGGATGTGACATTGTTTATCGGCAGCGGCGAGGACGTCCGCCCGCTCCTTGCCGACGTCTCAGTTTCCTTTCCGAAAGGCCACTTCGGGGCAATCATCGGGCCGTCGGGCTGCGGGAAAAGCACGATGCTCAAGGTGATCACCGGGATCGCTCCCGGCGACGAGGAGGGCGCAATTTTTTGGAACGGGCGGGATGTGGCGGAGGAGGATTTTTCTCCTTCAGAGATCGGCTATGTGCCGCAGTTCAGCATCGCGCACGAGGAGCTGACCGTCCGCGAATGCGTGTCCTACGCGATGCGGCTCCGCGTCCGGGGCATGCGCTCGCAGTCGCTCGATGAGGCGGTTGCCCTTGTGCTGAAAGAGGTGGGAATGGATGAGTTTGACGACAGGTTGGTGAGCGTGCTCTCGGGCGGGCAAAGGCGCCGTTTGGCCCTGGCGATGGAACTCGTCAGCAAGCCGGCAATCCTTCTCTGCGACGAGGTGACCAGCGGCCTGGATCCTCAATCCGAGGACGAGATCGTGCACCTTCTGCACGGGCTTTCCCGCACAGAAGGAAGGGTGGTTCTTTCGGTCACGCACAGCCTCCGGCACGTCGGGCTCTACGACTCGGTGCTGGTGCTGTATGAGGGAGCGGTCGCCTATCACGGGCCTCCTCAGTTTCTCACGCATTATTTTCGCGCGGACGACGCGCAGGATCTCTATAAACAGTTGGGGGTCCGGTCGGGAAAGGAGTGGGCTCAATCGTGGAAAAAACACCGGCACGCATTTTCAGATACCCGCGGCCGCAGGGACATCGCCAAGGGCTTGAGCTTCGACAGCGCGGCCACCGAGGCGTCCCCCGCGCCCGAAGCTCTGCCGGTATCGCCCCCTCTCTCGTCCTCACTTCCCGGTCCGGGGGCGATCAGCCAGTTCTTCACCCTTCTCTCCCGCCGCCTCAAGATTTTTTTCCGGAACCGTGCGCAGCTCGCGCTCCAGCTCGGCCTGATTTTCGGGTTTCCGGTGCTGGTTGCGATCTTTGCGTGGAATGGCCTGCCTGCAGTGAGAAATCTCAGCATGGGGCTCGGCGTTGATGTCATCCAGCAACTCGTCGAGGCGAAGCAATTCCTGATCGATTCCAGCAAAGTCGGGAGTCTCGTTTCCGGGATCGTCATGTTCCAGGTCGTGCTGCTCACCCTGATGGGCGCGAACAACTCCGGCCGCGAGATCGCTGCCGAACGCCTGATTTTTGAAAAGGAAAAGCTCGCCGGGCTGCGCCCGCTGAGCTACGTGGCCGGCAAGGCGGTTTTCCTCGGGTTTCTGATCCTTGCCCAGTCGGTGTGGATGGGCCTCTTTGTCCACTATGTTTGCAGTTTTCCGGGCGATCTCGGGCCGCAGCTGGTCTTCCTGATCCTCGTGAATGCCGCAATGACCTCGATCTGCCTGGCAGTGTCGAGCTTTCTTGCCTCCGCCGAACAGGCGTCGCTTGTCTCAATTTACCTGGTCGGCTTCCAGCTCCCGCTCTCGGGAGCCGTCCTCGCCCTGCCGGATTTTCTCGGTATCCTGATCAGGCCGTTCATCGCTGCCTACTGGAGCTGGTCCGGGGTCCTGCAGACGCTCAAGGGCGAACGCTACTACGACATCGTCCAGATGGTCGTGCAAACCGCACTCTCCCCAGCCGGCCTCTGCGTCTGGGTGCTTTGTTCGCACATCATCATCGGCCTTTTCGCTGCATGGATCGGCTGTCAGCGCCGGAGCCTGGTGTAACCGAAAAGCCGAAATGTCAGGCCGCGATCTCGGATGGCGGCTCGATCGTCTTGAAGCGGAACCGTTCCTGGTAGGCTCCGCCATTGTGCTTGCGGCAGCATTTGACGCAGGCGACCCGCCGTCGCAGCGGACGCACGCGCGCAAGGACGGTCGAACATTCGGGGCAGGCATAAAAGTATTTCCGCCCGACTTTGCGGCGTTTGAACGGCAGGTCGTGGCAGCGAGGCTCGTTGGGAATTCCCAATTCCGCGCAGGCTGTCCTCCACTCCGCGCCATGCGCTTCGATACGGCACCGGCCGGCCCGGTGCTGGGCAAGCAGGTGGGCCAGTTCGTGCCGCAGGGTTCTTTGCACTTCACCGGCCGAGAATTCCAGGAGTTTCGGATTGAGGATGATCCTTCTTTCCCGCCAATTCGCGAGGCCGGCGGTGGTCCGCAGCCCGGGGTTCCAGCAGACCGCCACTTTGAGCCCGCGACAGTCGGCAGCGGTCAACAGCTGGTTTGCAAAATCCTCCAGCAAGGGATCCTGCCGCAGGCGCGAGCTCTTTCTCGGTTTCTTGATGTCGTCGGGCGAAGCCCTGACCCTTCGCATCACGGCCCTGCCAAAATTCAAGAGCAGTTGCTGGTATTTCATCGGACGGTGAGCGGTTGAAGTTCGAGCACGCGCTCGAGTGCCCGGGTTGTCTGCCGGATATCGTCCGCCGTGGTTTCGCGTCCTAGCGAAAACCGGACGCTGGCCAATGCGGTCCGGGCGGATACTCCCATTGCGATGAGGACGTGGGATGGCTGCACGGATCCCACCATGCAGGCGGAACCGCTCGAAACACAGATGCCTTCGAGGTCTAGCCCCATGAGGAGCGATTCGCCATCCGCGCCGGGAAAGCTGACATTCAGGGTATTCGCGAGGCAAAGTTCCGGATCCCCGTTGCGGACAGCCTCGGGACACACGGCGGCAATCCCCTCCCAAAGCATCTCGCGGAGGGGAAGAAGCTTGGCGCAGTCATGGATAACGGCCACCTCTGCGGCCGCCGCCATGCCCGCGATCCCGGCCACATTTTCCGTGCCGGGCCGGCGGGTGTTCTCATGGGCTCCGCCATGCGAGGTGCGGGAAATTGCGACGCCCGCCGAAACGAAGAGTGCGCCCACGCCTTTCGGACCGTAAAATTTGTGCGCTGCAACGGACACAGCCGAGAGCCCCTCCTCGTGAGGCTTCAGCGGAATTTTTCCGAATGTCTGCACGGCGTCCGTATGAAAAACGATCCCATGTTTCTGACAGGTGGCAGCAAGTTCACGGACCGGCTGGATGGCCCCCGTCTCATTGTTTGCGTGCATGACTGAGACGAGTGTGGTGTCGGGGCGGATCGCCTTTTCCAATTCCACGGGGCCAACCGTCCCCGACGGACTCACCGGCAGGATGCTGACCTCAAAATCCTCGAAGTGCTTCAGGTATTCAAAGGCATGCAGCACGGCGTGATGCTCGATCGCCGAAGTGATGACGTGCTTCCCGCGAGGCGCATGCGCGCGGGCGATCCCGATCACCCCCAGGTTGCAGGACTCGGTTCCACCGCCGGTGAAAATGATTTCGTGCGGCTTGACCGAGAGCGCCATCGCCAACCGATCGCGCGCATCGTCCACCGCTGCCCGGGCCATCCGGCCTTCGGCATGGATCGAGGACGGATTGCCGTAGCCCCCCTCGAAGAACGGCAGCATGGCCTCCTTTGCCTCAGGGCACACAGGCGTCGTGGCATTGTAATCTAGATACACCATTCGAGTTGCCTGGATGGCCCGGATTTGTCCGTGATGCGCAGTTGTTTCTCCTCGTAATAGACCAGCGAGTTCTCCGGGATGCTGTGCATGAGAAAAACGTTCGCCCCAATCGTAGAACCCGCTCCAATGACGGTCTCTCCTCCCAGAATTGTCGAGTTCGGATAAATCGTGACCCGGTCTTCCACATTCGGATGGCGTTTCCCGCCCTTCACAATTTTTCCGGCGTCGTCCTTCGCAAAGCTCCGCGCTCCCAACGTGACCCCATGGTAAAGCTTCACGTGCTCGCCAATACAGCACGTCTCCCCGATCACCACGCCGGTCCCGTGATCGATAAAAAAATAGGCGCCGATTTCCGCGCCCGGGTGGATGTCAATGCCGGTGCGGGCATGCGCCCACTCGGTCATCATCCGGGGCAGCAAGGGCACGCTTGCAAGATACAAAATGTGCGCCGTGCGCTGGATCGCAATCGCCTCGATACACGGATATGAGAGGATGATCTCCTCATTGCTCAACGCCGCCGGATCCCCCTCGTAGGCTGCATCGATATCCGTGCGCAGAAGATCACGCACGCCAGGCAGAGCCTCGAGAAACCTCATCAGCACATCCTGCGCTTTGGCTTTCGGGCAGGCCGGATCCGCCACCTGCAGGCTTTTGGAAATTTGATCCTGCAGCCCCTTGGTCAGCTTCTTTAATCGCTCCTCAGTCAAATCACCCAGTTCACTTTTGTGAATCGGATTCTCATCGTGGAATCCGGGAAACAATATCTGCAACAGCTGGGCGCAGATCTGCCCAAGCATCCGCTTAGACGGAAGATTGTGTCCGTCCGTGTTATTCAACCCGCCCACGTCCTCATACGAGATCAGTGTGGCGCGGATCACCTGCTGCAGTGCGCTTTCCATTTCGGGGCAAAAATATGTCCCACTCAACCCCGATGTCGAGGAGCAGGTTTTTTTTCTCATTTTCATCCCGGTAACCCGCTGAATACAAAAGGGAGTTAAAATATTACGCAAGCTACGCGAATGCCCGGATCGAGACGCTTCGCATCGTATGCCACGGAAGGAATGGGCGAACCCGACATGATTGTATGTGGGCAACCGGAGCGGAGAGTTTCCGCCCTACTTCACGCCTCGTCGAGCCAGCGGCAGTAGATTTTGACGAGGGCGTCGCAGATCTCGATCAGGCGAAGCTGGGTCTGGTCGAGGTATTGGTGGAGACCGGCGGAGAAGACGGTTTCGATGTTCGTGTAATCGAGGTTGGAGCGGAGCATTCCGCAGAGGCGCTCGGCCTCGTTCGAGAAGTGGGCCCGCCCGCATCCGGAGATCTGGTGAAGGGCGAGATCCAGGCTATCAACACAGAACCGGAGCGACCGGGGGAACGTGTCGTGAAGGATCAGGAACTCGGCGACACCCCAGGCTGTGACCTGGCCGTGCGAGATTTTCAGAAATGCCTCCATCGCGCTGCACGAGCGGAGGACAGCCATCCACTGTGTGATATCGACGTTGCCGCCCACCTGCTCGCCGAAGGGCAGGAGGATGTGGTATTTGATATCCAGGACACGTGATGTGGAATCCGCGCGTTCGAGAAATTTTCCGACCTGAAGGAACTGCCACCCCTCGCCGTGGGTCATCGTGGCGTCGGTGATCCCCTGAAAAGAGTGGAGGCTGTCCACTAGAGAGCGGTAGAAATCGATCGGACTGTCGATGAAAGCTGCGCGCGCAGCGGGGCTGAGCAGGAAGAGGTAGAGCCGGTTGAGCTGCTCCCACATCTCGCTGGAGATCTGCTCGCGGACCATGCGAGCGTTCTCGCGGGCTGAGGTCACGCTCGAGATGATCGAGTGCGGGTTTTTCTTTTCGAAAGTCACGAAGGCCATGACCGCATCGCCCGAGATCCCCTCGTAGATCTCGTTGAACAGCTCCTGATCCTCGAGGGTGGCGAGGATCGGCAGCCAGTGCTGCTGGACAGTTCCGGCATTCTGGACCTCGAAGTCGAGCAGAAGCTGGATGTTCACATCGAGGATGCGGGCATTCGCCTCGGCCCGCTCCATATAGCGGCTGAGCCAGAAACAGGCATCGGCAACGCGGCTCAGCATACGACCTCCCCTTCATCCAGCACCCAGGTGTCCTTGCTTCCGCCGCCCTGGGAGGAGTTGACCACGAGGGACCCCTTCCGCATCGCGACGCGCGTGAGACCTCCTGGAATGATCGTCGTTTTTTCGCCGGAGAGGATGTAAGGACGAAGGTCGATGTGCCGGCCTTCGATTTTGCCGTCAACGAAGCATGGCGAGCGAGAGAGTTGGACCACCGGTTGGGCAACATACCCGCGCGGGTCGGCGATGATTGCGTCCCGGAACTTCGCGATCTCCTCCTTTGAGGCGTGCGGGCCGATCATCATGCCGTAGCCGCCGCTTTCGTTCGCCGCCTTGACCACGAGTTCCGGCAGGTGGTCGAGGATGAATTTCCGGTCGCTCTCCACCGCCGAGAGATAGGTTTCGACGTTCGGCAGCACCGGCTCCTCGCCGAGGTAATATTTGATCATCGCCGGCACGTAGTAGTAAACGACCTTGTCGTCGGCGACCCCTGTTCCGAGCGCGTTGGCGAGCGTCACATTGCCGGCACGGTAGGCCTCGACGATGCCAGGCACCCCGAGGACGGAATCTTTCCGGAAGACTGTGGGATCCAGAAAGTCGTCGTCGATCCGGCGGTAGATCACATCCACCTGCTTGAGGCCCTTGGTCGTCTTCATGAAGACGCGGGAGTTTTCGACGACCAGATCGTGCCCGACAACGATCTCGATCCCCATCGACCGCGCCAGGAACGAATGTTCGAAGTAGGCAGAATTAAACACCCCCGGACTCAGCACCACGACCGTTGGATCCGGGTTGGCGTGCGGAGCGACATAGCGAAGGGAGGACAGCAATTCCTGCGGATATCTGTCAACCGGGCGCACTGTGTAGCGGTTGAAAAGCCGTGGGAACACACGCTTCATTGCCTGGCGGTTCTCCAACAGATAAGAAACCCCCGAGGGACACCGCCCGTTGTCCTCAAGAACCAGATACTGTCCATCCGCACCCCGGATCAGGTCGGTTCCGCAGACGTGAATGTAGATGTCGTGCGGGACGTCGAAGCCGACCAACTCGGGACGAAAGTGCTTGGCGCTGCGGACGAGTTCGGCCGGGAGAATTCCATCTTTGAGGATGTTCTGATCGTGGTAGATGTCGCGGAGGAAGAGGTTTAGCGCCTGGAGCCGCTGGGTGAGTCCCTTCTCGATAAAGGCCCACTCGTCGCCCGGAATGATGCGGGGGATGAGGTCGAACGGCATGATGCGCTCGGTACCTTCGTCGCCGCTGTAAACCGTGAACGTGATCCCCTGGTTGAGGTAGGATTTCTCGGCGAGAACGCGCTTCCGTTCAAACTCCGCAGAATCCAAATCCTCGAACCGTTCGAGAAGCTGCTGGTAGTGGGGACGGATTTTCCCGTCCTTCCCAAACATCTCGTCAAAAAAAGGCCCTGAATCGTATTGCTTGAAGATTCCCTGCATCCCGGCAGGCACGCTTACAGATTTGCTCCTTCAAGAAAAGCGCAAAGTGCAAGAAGAAAAGCGCGCGCTACACCCATCCGAGCCAGCCGATAAAGCCTGCCGCCGCCACGATGAGGAGGGGGTTGATTTTTGTCGTGGAAAAAATGGCTGTGCAGATGCCGGTGAGGAGGAAGGCCCGCCAGTCGTGGTCGGCGGCCTTGCTCATGATCCATGCGCTGGCAAGAATGAGGCCGACGGTGAGCGGAGCAAAGCCCTTCTCGACGGCTTTCCGGGCCGGGGAATTTTTTGCGCGCTCCCACACCCGGCTCACGATGTAGACCAGAATGCCGGCGGGAATCATCATGGCGATGGTGGCGAGAACCGCGCCGAGCACGCCGAACCACTGGTTGTCCGTCATGCCGAGGCCTGCTTTGTAGCCGATCATGGTGACGATAAGAATGCTCGGCCCTGGAGCCGCCTGGGAGATGGCGAAGACGTCCGCGAATTGTTTGTCCGTGAGCCAATGGCAACTGTCCACGGCCTTATGGTGCATTTCCGGAAGGACCGTGTTCCCTCCGCCGATCGAAAGGATCGAGAGCGAGCTGAAGAGCAGCAGGATCTGGACAAGTGTCTTGGCGTTCATGGTTTTTTCTCCCTCGGCCACGCCCACGCAATCGCCAGCGGTCCCAGCAGGGAGAGGCATGCGAGAAGCGGCCACCGGGCAATCCCGTTCATCAGGAAGATCGCCAAAAACAGGAGCACCGGAATCAGGCCAACCAGGCACTTGCGGCCGGTTTTGAAAACCATCGAGAGAGTCAACGCAACGGCGGCGGCGGCCGCGCCTTTAAGGATCCCCGCCACCGCGGGGACCTGGTGGAACTGGAAGTAGAAATAGGCGAGCGCAAGCACGATGAGAACCGGGATGAGCGTAAGGCCGAAAACCGCCGCGAGTGCTCCCGGGATCCCCCTGAACTTCACCCCGACAAAGACGGCGAGGTTGACCTGATTGGCGCCGGGAAGGATCCGGCACATGGTCACCGCGCTCAGAAATTCCTCGTCCTCCATCCACTTCTTCTCGACAACGATAACCTCGCGCGACCAAGCGGAGAGGCCGCCGCCGAAGGAAGCCAGCGCGATGTGATTAAATGTCAGTGCGAGGTCGGGAAGAGTCGGCTTTTCACTCATGGACAAAATCGGGGTCGTGGGGGAAATCCTCCTCGTGGTGCAGCGAGGGATCGAGAGGATCCGGGGCATCGTAGTGGTGCGAAGATTCCCAATCCCTCTCGAAGACCCCCAGCAGGCGAGTCACGACACCCGGGTCGGTAATCTTGGTCCCGAGCTCGCGGCGGAGATCGAATGCCGAGCGGTCGATGTTCATCGAGCCGACAATCGCATGCGCCTTGTCGGCGATCAGAAGCTTTGCGTGCAGGCGGAGGTTTTTCTGTTTGTGGACCTTGACCCCCGACCGGTGCATGACGCGCAGCGAGGAGAAGGTATCGAGGATGTCCCAGTCGCTAATCCCGTGCTTGCCCCCGCAGAGAACCCGGACATCGACGCCGCGATGGGCGGCGTCGCCGATCCGGTCAAGGATCGTGGCATCGACAAATTTCGGATGCTGGATCTCCAGCGTCTCCTTCGCCGAGTCAATGAACCGCGACATCGCCTCACGGGAATTGTTGTTGCTCCAGAGCAGGCCGGACTCCGGCGAGGGATGCCAGTCGTCACGCTCGGCCCAGTCCGCCTCGAATCCCTCCACCACCTGCGCGACCTTGTCGGGATCCTGCACGATCACGCCGTAATCGCGCGTCAGCGTGAAATACTTTTCGCAGAGGTTGAACGTCGCGATGAGTGCCGCCTTCCCGTCCACCACGATCGACTTCTCGTGGGTCACGTAAAATTTCGGGCTCGCCCACTTGATGTCCACGCCCGCGTTTTTGAAGAATTCGAACGTCTCGTCGTTCGCGCGGTCGCCGCCGGAACGCTTCGGGTTGAGCATCACCCGGACCGCGACGCCGGCGTTCTTGCGCTCGACCACCGCCTTCATTAGCTCCGGCTGACTAAACGTGAATTGTTTGATGAGAAGGCTTTTGTGGGCGAGCCGGATAAAATCGAGAACCGGAGCAACCCCGTCGTCGGGTTGCACAATCAAATGTGGAACGGGAACAAACATGGGGAGGTTCTAGCATCCGCCCCTCACGCAAGCAAGTGCGGCAGAGAGGGGGATGCCTTCAAATATGCCTGTTAGGGCCATGCCATCCGTATCCATCAAGCCTCGGCTACCAAGTCATTGACACCCCGGTTTTCCGGGGGATAGGTTGGGCTCTAGATAATGACGATTCTTGACCGATATATCCTCAAAAGTTTTCTACTGCCGTTTTGCTACTCCTTTTTTGGATTTCTCGGGATATGGTTTATTTTTGATTTAAGCGATCACCTTCAGGATTTTATCCAGGGCAAGGCGACGTTTGGGCTTCTCAAGGATTTTTACGCGGCGCAGATCCCGGAGGTTATGGTCATGTGCCTGCCGATCGCCCTGTTGTTGTCTCTGTTGTATTCCCTGACCGCCATGTCGCGCTCGAACGAGATTATTTCGATGATGGGTGCCGGAATGAGCCTCACAAGGATCATCATGACTCTGGTCGGGGTAGGGATCGTTCTTTCTGGCGTGACGGCGTATTTCAACTACGAGTCGGCACCGCACGCGGAAGCGATCCGCAAGCAGATGCTCAGCGATATCAAACGTGGCCACGCCAGGGACTTCAAACTGAAAGGGCACCTTTTCCGCAACCGGGCGGACATGCGAACCTGGTATGTGGGGGAGCTGAATGTCCCAAAATCGAGACTCGAGGATGTTCAGGTCGTCCAGCAAAACGCGGATGGAGATATCCTCAAGCAATGGTATGCCCACTTTGCGACTTACGATCCGGGTTTGAAACGATGGACGCTCACCCAGGCGCGTTATTCCGTGATGAGCCCAACCGGGGAAGTCGTCAGCTCCGAGACCCGTTGGCTCATGGAGATTGATGGCTGGTCCGAGACCCCTTGGCGAATCTCGAGTTCTGTGATGAATCCGGACTTTCTTTCGGTCCCGGAACTGCGGGATTATCTGAATTTCAACAGCGATTTTCCCCCGGTCCGCCTCGCGGCATACCGCACGCACTTGAACTATCGGTGGTCGCTCCCTTTGGTTTGCCTGGTGGTGGTATTTCTGGCGGCACCGATGGGCGTCGCCTACTCGAGACGGGGAGTTTTCGGCGGAGTGGCAGTGGCGATCGGTTTGTTTTTTTTGCTGGTCTTTCTGAGCATGCTGTTCATCGCGCTGGGAAAGGGGTCCCGACTCCCGCCCGTGGTCGCGGCGTGGGGACCACTGGCAGCGTTCTTTGTCATCGGCCTGCTCTTGCTGTGGTATCGATCCACCAACCGCGATCTGCCGAAGCTGAAATTTCCAGTGTTCTGATCGACCAAGCCATTCCGTCGTATTTGAAGTTTCGCGGCATCCGAAAGGCCATTTTCTATCAGACTCAAGCCCGATCCCCTTCCCCGCTGCGTGAGCGTCGTCATCCCGCTTTACAACGAGGCAGCCACCGTCGCCCAGGTCATCTCTTCTGTGCTCGAGCAGGATTGCGTATCGCAGATCGTGATCGTGGACGATTCCTCGACCGACGGTTCCTATGCTGCCGCGCTGTCTGTGAACGAGCCGCGCGTGCTCGTGTTGCGCCATGAGCGGAACGCCGGCAAAGGGGCCGCCGTGCGCACCGCCCTCAGCCGGGTGACCGCGGACATCGTGCTCATTCAGGATGCCGACACGGAATACGATCCGGCGGATTACGCCCGGCTCATCCGCCCGATCCTCGACGGGCACGCAGATGTTGTCTTCGGCTCGCGATTCATCGGCTCCGAGGCTCATCGCGTGCTCTATTTCTGGCACTCGCTGGGCAACAGGGCGCTCACGCTGTTATCGAACTTGGTGACGAACCTGAATCTCACAGACATGGAGTGCTGCTACAAAGTCTTCCCGCGTTCGGTCATAGATAAAATCGCCATTGAGGAGAACCGCTTCGGGATTGAGCCGGAAATGGCCGCCAAAGTGTCGCGTCTCGGCTTGCGCATCTGCGAGGTGGGCGTTAGCTACTATGGGCGAACCTATGCCGAGGGCAAGAAGATCGGATGGAAGGATGGCGTGCGTGCACTGGTGGCGATCATCAAATACGGAGTGCTCAGGTGATCATGCGCGGATGAAAAACCAAGCATTCAGAGGGAGGATCCCGACCGGTGATGCTCTGCGGGGTTTTCAGCCCCCCGCTCGCTCGCCCCTGAACTTGACTCTTCGGGAGGGTTTCCGCATCCTCGCCTCCCGCGATTATTTGACAAATGTCTCCTGAAAGCAGCCCTCTTCCACGCCCGAAAATTGCGGTCATTATCCCGTGTTTCCGCGTGCGCGATTTCATCGTGGATGTGGTGAAAAGTGCCCTCGAGACCGCCGACTACGTGTTCGTGATCGATGACGCCTGCCCCGAACGGTCCGGCGACCATCTCGAACAATCTCTTCGCGACAGCCGGGTGCGCATACTCCGGCACGAACAAAACCAGGGGGTCGGGGCCGCGATGGTTACCGGTTTCCAAGCCTCCCTCCTGACCGATGCCGGGATTTTCGTCAAAATGGACGGTGACGGGCAGATGGAACCCCGCTGGC
>CAZSDC010000073.1:0-13516 GCA_964605515.1 uncultured Chthoniobacter sp. | reverse complement strand
CCCCCGATGTGAATATCCTCGCAGTCCACCGCTGAAAGCAGCGCGCGCACCCCCTCGTAACCCTCCGGAAACGGCTCCGGCGAGGGACGGTAGTGATGGTAATCCTCCAGCCGCGAACTCCCCAGCAGGGTGGCTCCAGGAGCGAATTGCAAACGAAGATGGCTGCACAGCTGAAGGCCACCGGACAAATAGCGCCCGGGTGGAAAAACCAGCGTCCCCCCACCCGCTTGCCTAAAGGTCTCAATCAATTTCTGGAGAGGGCCGGTATTCAGCGTCTCCCCATCGGCAACGACCCCATAACGGGTCACTTCCAGTGTCTGTTCCATAATAAATGCCTTGCGGGCAAGTGTGATCATGTCATTTTATGACTTCACAGCAAGTTCCAATGAGTGCAGAAGTTTCCGATTCATCCGCCGGCCTCCAGCCAACACCATCAACCTACACGTCAACCTCGGTCAGTGCAGATCAGGCTGCTCCATCCGGTCGCAACCGAAAGTGCGGATTACTGACGACGGGGGACGTTATCCTCTTCACGGGTGACTCGATCACCGATGCCTTCCGCAAACCCGATGAGATCAACATCGCGTATCAACTGGGATCCGGCTACGCTTTGATGATCGGCGCACGCCTCATGTCGGAATTTTCCGATGCGCGCTTCCATTTTCTCAACCGCGGTATCTCCGGTCAACGGGTAACCCAACTGGCGGAGCGCTGGGATCGTGATTGCCTCGACCTTTCCCCGAGCGTCGTCAGCATTCTGGTCGGCGTGAATTCCACCCTCGAAAAGTTCAAGAATCAGGGATCATTCGAAGATTCCGACGCTGAGGGATTTGCAAAGATTTATGGGGGCCTCCTCGACCGTCTTGTTTCCCGTCATCCCAAGGTGCGACTGGTCCTCTGCGAGCCCTTCCTGCTGCCGTGCGGAGTGGTGACGCCGGAAATGATCGAGGATGTGAGGGAGCGAGGCCGATCCGTCCAGCGGCTGGCCGAACGATACCAGGCCGTGTTCGTCCCCTTCCAATCGGCGTTTGATCGCGCGATGAAGATGGCCCCGGCGGAATACTGGGCCTACGACGGCATCCACCCGACCGCGGCCGGCTTCTGGCTTCTCGCCGAGACATGGCTGAATCACGTCGTTCGATGATTCTGCCGGATGGCAGCCATCGTATTTCGCGCTCACCGACTTCATTTTTGGGTGCGTCTCTCAGTAATGTGATAACAAGGCATGGAGAGAAAACCCTGCATTCACCTCCGTCTGTGTCTCAGCGCCCTTTCGGCAAAACTGAGGGCCTGAGAATATCGAACGGTTCCGTGCGGAATTTTTGCTTCCGTCAATAGACCCGCACTTCGAAGATCCTCGCTCCAGGCGTGCCGTGGGTGGTGGCGACTTCGATGCGGAGAGTCTGGATCCTGTGGGTTTTCGGGAGGCGATGGACGCGTTTGCGCTGCCAGTTATCCATGACTTCGAGCAGCACCTCTCCATCGCCGAGGATACGGTAGTCTTTGACTAATTCCGGCTGCGGGCCACGGATAACGCCCTCGTTGGCGGACTCGCTGAAGGTAAGGATGAGAATGCGGTCGAAGTGAGAATCGAAGGTCAGGTGAATTTCGCCCACAGCGACCAGATCCGGCCAGCAGAGTTCGATCCAGGCCGGGAGGCTATTCGAGCGCCATTGGTGGCTCTGGTCATCGGACCATGGGCCCCACTCCGACTTGAGTTCGCGAGTGATGCCATCGGTGAGGTTCTCTGGAGGAAATGCAGAATCCGAAGCTGTGATGGCCGCGTGGCGGGCGAGATCACAGGCGTCGCGGTTGGGGATTCCGAGAAGCTGGGCGTCGTCCTTGAGCAGGGTTTGCTGGATCGCTCCAATGTGCGGCGCGGCGGCGAATTGCGCAACTGTTTCGGCGGGCGGCGAGGCTTTCAATCCGACGGCGGCGGCCGTGCCGATGGCCTGGCCCATGAGCGCGCAGGTCGCCATCACGCGGGTAGATGCGAAAGCAACGTGGGTGGCGCTGATGTTGCGGCCTGCAAAGAGGAGGTTGCTCACATTGCGAGAGGTGAGGGCGCGCAGGGGGATGGAATACAAATGGGGCAGGTAGGTGTGGGAACAGGCTTTTTCCTCGACGGCATCGACGCCACGCGTGGGATGGAGGTCGATCGGCCAGCCGCCGAAGGCGACCTGATCGTCGAAGACCCGCCCGGCACACACGTCCTGCTCGGTGAGAACGTGATTCCCGAGGAAACGTCGCGATTCGCGTTTTCCGGGCAGAGAGCCGATCCAATCAAGCGCCCAGTTTGCCGAGTGCGGGTGGTGGCCGGAGTTCTTGATGTAATCCCAAACCCCGAAGGCGATACGATAGAGTTCATGGCGGATCGTTTCGTTGTCCTTGATCGTATCCAGTTCGCCTCCCCACTCGATCCACCAGAAGCAATATTCGTAGGTGCCGCCGCAGCCGCGATTGGCGAGGTCTTCCTTCGTGAACTTGCGTGCCCATGACGGCGGAATGAAAGGGACCGGATTCTCGTGGTGACGAGCCATGAATAGAATCGTGCTGCCGAGCGTCTTGTGATCGGCGACGGGTGGAGCGAGGGACTCGCCAAACTCGGATTCAGCCTCGCGGCCCATACGAAAGTCGGCACCGGCTTCGAGGCCGAGACGTCCATCACCAGAACAGTCGGCAAAAAATTTGGCGCGAATCTCGAACGCATCCTCGGTGGAATTCCGGAGCGCGGCGAGGCTCACGATGCGCCGTTGCCCATCGTGATCTTCGACTTTGCAGCCCGTGCATTCGGTGTCGAGCAAGAGGGTGATATTCCGCTCCGCCTTGACCTTCTCGTAGAGCAGCACATCCCACATCGAGGGGCTTCGTTGGGGATTACGCGCCGCATCTTCGAGTCGCAGTTCCTCGATTATCCCCGACTCGCGGGCGCCCGGCCGGCGATAGTTCGCCCCGACAATGTGCATCCGGATCTCGCTGGACGAATTGCCGCCGAGCACCGAGCGATTCTGGATGAGCACGACCGAGGCTTCGTTGCGGGCGGCAGCGAGCGCAGCGCACACGCCGCTCAACCCGCCGCCAACAATGCAAAAATCAGTTTTGATAGTGGAGGTTTGGTTCATTCAGGACATCTATGGAAACAACTTTGAAATTGGCCAGCCACAGTCGAATGAGGCTTCGAAACGGCTAGCCCGGAAGTCACGCACCACGACATCTTTATTTACCCGAAAAGCAGTTTTCAGTTTCTCCCCGCTCAGAGGATGAGGAGCCGTATTAATATGCAGCGTGGAGCAGATGGGCTGGTTCGCTGGTTCCATCCGGGCGCTCGATCGTGGGCTGGATGGTGATGCGGCTAGGGAAGGAACGACCGGCGAGGAGTGATTCGATAACTTGCACGTGGGCTGTTGCGAAGTCGTCCAGGGCATACCAGAGGCGGGTGATGTTACGGGAGGTGAGCGGCTGGAGATCCGGGCTGTTTCCGTGGGCGACGACGTGAAAACCGCTCTCTGGCGAGAGCCCCAGATCGGCCATTGCCTGGAGGGCGCCAGGGAGAAGGGCTTCGTCAGAAATGATGAGGCTGTCCGGGTGCTCGCGCGAGGAGGACCAGAATTCGCGAAAGGCTTCCCAGCCGGACGAGGATTCGCGGGGATGAAGATCGCCGATAACCCAGGAGGGAAGAGTCTGAAGCCCGAGCTTTTTGACTTCCTCAAAAATGAATTCGCGGTCTATCTGGCCGTCGTTGCCAACCCAGCGGATGAAGGCGACGCGGCGACCGCCTTGATGCCGGATCTCCCGGAGAGCAAGGGAAACAAATTCGCGATAATCCAGGAAGATCGTCCTGTCTTTCGTGTTGGAAGCCGCCGATTCCTGAGAAACGTCGGGGAGGGTCTCCACCGAGCAAGCGACCCCGTGGGCCCGCGCGAGATTGAGGATGGAAGCAGGGTGACGACACAGTGCGGCAAGGCACTTGAGGTGTCCCTCCTCGATGAGTTCTTTCAACTCATCGTAGCCGGTCTCACTCTTGGAGTCCGTGAAGATGAGGCGGGATTTGATCCCTTGATCCGTGAGCCGGCGGTAGATTTCGTGCGCCTGCCGGAGGTGGAACGAACAGGTCTGCGGGTAGCAGAGGAAGTCGACGCTGAGGGAGAGGCAGACGTCGAGCGCTTTGCCCACGTTACCCCGCCCCACGATGTAGGTCCCGCTGCCTTGGCGGCGTTTGAGGATGCCCTCGCGCTCGAGAAGGAGTGTTGCATTGCGCAGAGTGGGCACGCTAACCCCGTAACGTTGGGCGAGTTCGGGCTCGGGTTCAATTTTGGAATTCAGTTCACGTCCGGCAAGAACCCGCCGGAGGTCGTCGGAAATCGCCTCGTGGACGGGAGCCCTACGGCGAGGGACCCATGTCGAAGAGGAGGATTGCTTATCGGGCTTCATTATTGTCGTTTCGTTCTATCTCCTGATTTTTTGATGACAATAAATCATTATATGTAATTCTCTTCAAGAGATACTTGCCCGAAAACGGCGATAGAAGTCAAAGGCTCCCAAGCAGGCGAATAATGACACCATGCCCGAGTGCTAAATACATCTGCGGTCCGACGGCCATAATCCAGTTTTTGGTATGCGACCGTGGTCGCACCCCGGACAAAGTCGTCAGGGAAACGGCTTTTGTGTTGCGTAGCCATATTGTCTCGTGACTATTATTTGGCAGGGAATAATAGACCAATATATTTCATCCCATGACATCCAAAGAACGCCTTCGCACCGCCATCGAACACCGCCAACCCGACCGTCTCCCGATGGATTTCGGGGCCTCGTTTATCACCGGCATCCATTGCAGCGTGGTGGAAAATCTACGCCGCCACTACGGACTCGATCCGCATCCGGTGAAGGTCTGCGAACCCTATCAGATGCTCGGCCTTGTCGAGGATGATCTCAAAGACGCGATGGGAATTGATACGACGCCGATTTTCCCTAACCGCACGATCTTCGGATTCGTGAATGAAAACTGGAAGCCGTGGCGGACACCCTGGGGGCAGGATGTCCTCGTCTCGGAGCACTTCCAGGTCGATGAGAAGCCGGATGGCACATACGTGTATCCGCAGGGCGACCGCTCAGCAGCCCCCAGCGGGCATTTGCCGAAGACAGGGTATTTTTTTGACTCGATCGTCCGGCAGGAGGAAATCGACGAGGACAATCTGCGGGTGGAGGACAACATGGAAGAGTTCGGGCCGATGAAGCCTGCGGAGGAAGCCTACTGGCACGAGCAGGCGGAACTCTTTAGGGGCTCGGGACGGGCGGTTGTCACCCACTTGAATGGGACGGCTCTCGGAGACATTGCTCTGGTGCCTGCCCCGTTTCTCACCGCTCCCAAAGGAGTCCGCGACATCGCCCAATGGTATATGACGGTTGCGACCGATCCGGACTTTGTGATGAATCTCTTCGACCGACAGGTTGAGATCGCTCTAGGCAATCTGGCGAAGCTTTACGAGATCGCAGGCGATGTCATAGATGTCGTCGTCGTCTGCGGCACCGACTTTGGAACCCAGGAATCCACATTCTGCTCGCGCTCGACTTATGACGAGATCTGGCAACCCCGCTACCGCAGAATCAACGACTGGATCCATGCGAACACCTCGTGGAAGACGTTTAAGCATTCCTGCGGAGCCATCGAGAGCTTCCTTCCCGATATTATTGAATCCGGGTTCGATATCATCAATCCGGTGCAGTGCTCAGCAAAGGGAATGGATGCAAAAATCCTTAAGGAGAAACACGGTGACCGGATCACATTCTGGGGCGGGGGTGTCAATACCCAGAAGACGCTTCCCTTCGGCACGCCGGAGGAGGTGCGCGCCGAGGTGTTGGAACGCTGCGAGACATTCGCGCCGGGGGGAGGGTTTGTCTTCAATGCAATCCACAACGTCCAAGCCCTGACACCGACAGAAAATGTGGTCGCCATGATCGAAGCGGTCCATTCCTTCAACGGCAGCGCTGCTTAAGCGACCATCCGCATACCTATGCAAAGGCGCATTTTTGGCGAGTTGCCCACCGGGCAGCCAGTGGACGCTTACATACTGACAGGCAGCGATGGGGCGTCGCTGGAATTCATAACTTATGGCGGCATCGTCACATCCATCAAAATGCCGGACTATGAGGGCCGGATGGCAGATGTTGTCCTGGGATTTGACCATCTGGATCCCTATCTCGCGGGACATCCGTATTTCGGAGCGATCACCGGCCGGGTCGCCGGACGCATTCCTGGCGGACGCTTTACGCTGGAGGGAAAAACCTACGAACTGGTCAAAAACGACGGCCCGAATCACCTTCACGGCGGGCTTCGCGGCTTGGACAAGCGGATTTGGAAGGCAGAACCGAACGAACGTGCCGACGGGGCCGATTCGGTTCGCCTCTCCTACCTAAGTCCCGATGGAGAAGAAGGCTACCCCGGTTCGGCATTTTTTTGCCTGGATTACACTTTGACCCGGGACAATGTTTTCGTCATCGAGAGCAAGGTAACAACTGATCGGGCGACCCCGGTGTGTCTGGCTCACCACAGCTATTTTCATCTCGCAGGCGAGGGAAGTGGAGACATTTTCGATCACGAACTCTCGGTCTTTTCCGACCGGGCGTTTGCGGTGGATGAACTGATGACGCCGCTTGGACGAAGTGAGCCGGTTGCAGGCACCGCACGGGATTTTTCATCCTCCCGCCGGCTAGGGGAAGCGATTCCGCTCCTGTTTGAAAACCACGGCGATTGCTATGTGCTTCCAGGTGGCGACGGACTTTATCTGGCGGCCCGTCTCCAGCACCCTCGGAGCGGGCGCGCTCTCGCCGTTTCTACGAATGAGCGTTGCCTCCAGATCTATACCGCTGCCCAGTTGGAATGCTCCTCTCCTGGCAAGTCCGCTCGTCCATATTCCCCATTTTCCGGTCTTTGCCTTGAGTGCCAGGGCTACTCCGCAGGTGTGGAGTTTCCGGAATTTGGCAATATTCTGGTCTCTCCCGACCACCCACAGTTTCGCACCACCCGCTACGCATTTTCTTCATCCGAACCCGCCAGACCATGAGTGAAACGACCTTGAAGGCTCCTACACACCTTGACTATAGCCTGACCGGAGAAAATGCCGCGCTCGCCATAGAGCGTGGACTCGCCGAAGCCGACTGGTATCAATGCCCGGTGCCGCGTGCCTCGATGCGAAAGCTGCTGGAGCGACGCGATGGTCCAGCTATCCGCGATACGATCATCTGGTTTGCCCTCATCATCGGCTGCGCGATTTCAACCTGGCTTCTCTGGGGAACCTGGTGGGCAGTCATCCCTTATCTTTGCTATGCGGTTCTCTACGGATCGACCTCGGACTCCCGCTGGCATGAGTCCAGCCATGGAACCGCATTCAAGACCGATTGGATGAACAATGCTCTTTACGAGGTGGCCTCCTTCATGGTGATGCGCGAATCAACGGTTTGGAGGTGGAGCCACACGCGCCATCACAGCGACACGATCATCGTCGGCCGTGACCCCGAGATCGCGGTTCCAAGGCCGCCTGATATCAAGGCGCTGATCATGGGCTTTTTCAACCTCGGGGTGTATCCAAAATATTTCAAACACATCGTGCTCCACTCGTTCGGCCGGATGACGCCCGGGGAACGGACGTTCGTGCCGGAGAGCGAGTTTCCGAAAGTCTATTTCCGCGCGCGGATTTATGTCCTGATCTACGCGGCGGTGGTCACGGCGAGCATCGCCACCGGCAGCATCCTGCCACTGCTCTTCGTCGGGTTGCCGAATCTTTTTGGCTCGTGGCTCATGGTCGTTTACGGGCTCACCCAGCATGCGGGATTGGCGGAAAACGTTCTCGATCATCGGCTGAACTGTCGGACTGTTTACATGAATCCGGTAAACCGGTTCCTGTATTGGAACATGAATTACCATGTGGAGCATCACATGTTCCCGCTGGTCCCCTACCATGCGCTTCCCCGGTTGCACCAGGAGGTGAAAGATGACTGCCCGAAACCCTATCCCGGGCTTGTCAACGCCTGGCGCGAGATTGTTCCCTCCGTGCTCCGGCAGGTGAAGGATCCCGCATGGCACGTCAAACGCAGGTTGCCTGATCCGAAGCTCCGTGACACGGAGGGAGCGCTCACTTCGAAAGCCAAACCCGATGCCGATGGCTGGGTGGAGGCTTGCGACGCGGCGTTACTTGCTACTGAAGATGTCATCCGGTTCGATCACGATAGAAAGACCTACGCGCTCGTGCGTGACGCGCAAGGCGTGCTGTTTGCGACTGACGGCGTCTGCACGCACGGCAACACCCACCTTGCCGATGGACTGGTGAAAGGAAACATCATCGAGTGCCCGAAGCACAATGGGCGTTTTCATCTTGCCGATGGTTCGCCAGCCCGCGCTCCAATCTGCCGGGGTTTGGCCACGTATCCGCTGCGGGAAGCGAACAGGAAACTGTTCCTGAATATCGCTCGGGCGGGAGGTGCCGGGGCGCGCGAACAAAAAGCCATGGATTTCCGGGTTGTCAGCAACGCCAATGTCGCGACTTTCATCAAGGAACTCGTGATCGAGCCGCTGGATCCGTCGGAGAAAATCGCTTTCACGCCGGGCGACTACATGCAGCTCAGCATCCCCTCCTACCAGTCGATCCGGTTCCGCGAATTCGACATACCCGAACCGTATGCCTCAGTTTGGGAGACGCAGCACGTCATTGATCTCGTGGCAGCCAACACGGAAAGCAGCCGCCGGAACAACTACTCGCTCGCATCGAACCAGGAGAAGGAGAGGACTCTTCGATTCAATGTGCGGATCGCCACGCCCCCTCCCGGACAGGACTGTCCTCCTGGCGTCGGGTCGAGCTATGTTTTCAACCTCAAGGCTGGAGATATTGTTTCCGCCATTGGGCCGTTCGGGGATTTTCACATTAAGCCGACTCAGAAGGAGATGGTGTATATAGGCGGTGGCGCAGGAATGGCCCCTTTGCGTTCCCACATCTCACACCTTTTTGAGACCGCCAATACCGCCCGCAAAGTCAGCTATTGGTATGGCGCACGCTCCCGGCAGGAACTTTATTACATAGACTACTTCACAGAGCTGGCAAAGGCGCACCCGAACTTCACGTTTTACCCGGCGCTCTCCGCACCACTTCCGGACGACGGCTGGAGCGGGCACACCGGATTCATCCACGAGGTCGTCCTGGAAAACCTCCTCAAATCCCATGCAAATCCCAAAGCCGTGGAATTCTACCTCTGCGGTCCGCCGATGATGATCAAGGCTTGCATGAAAACGCTCTCAGACTTCGGGGTGGCCCATGACCAGATCGCCTGCGACGAGTTTTAACCATGAAATGCCTGCACATGAACGATGGCTCCACCGAGCCCCCAAAACTTCAGGTCTATCTGAACCTTGACAATCTCGTTGACCTCCGGCCGGACACCATCTGGCCGGGACTGCATGGGCTCGCTCGCATGGAGCGCCTGGCGGCAGATGGATTCCAAGGGGTGCAGATCACAGATGATAGCCTGCCGGTGACCGGTTCTCCGATCCCTCATTGCGGATTGGACCGCATCAACCTGCCGGAGGAGGCCGACGCGATAGCTGCAAAGCACGAAGCGCGCGGGGACCAGTGCCTCACCGTGCATGCAGGATGGGGCATTGAGGATGACGACGAGGTCTTTCGCCTTGTGGAAGCCATTCTGGTGGCTTCCGAGAAACACCGTCTCCCGATCTTTATCGAAACCCATCGAGCGACAATCACCCAGGACATTTGGCGCACGGTCCAGATTGCAAAACAATTTCCGGAAATCCGGTTCAACGGGGATTTTTCCCATTACTATTGCGGACAGGAAATGGTTTACGGCGGGCTGGAAATGAAACTCGCTTTCATGGCGCCGATTTTCGACCGGGTCGCCTTCATGCACGGCCGCGTTGCGAGCCCGGGATGCATGCAGATGCCCGTTGATGACCCGGGTTCGCGTCCGTCAGCTGCAGCTGGAGTTGTGGACTACTTCGCCGATTTCCGGAAGATATGGACGCTGGCGATGCGTGGGTTTCTCAAACATGCCGGGCCAGGCGACATCCTGATCTTCGCGCCAGAACTCCTCGCGGGCACCCACTACTACGCACGCCTTGTTCCGAACTCCAACGGACAGATGGTGGAGGAATCGGACCGCTACGCCCAGGCGCTTATTTATAAGGAGGCTGCGAGAGCTTGCTTCCTGCAAGCTTCGCGATCGCGCCCCGACACATTCGGCGCAACCACTCTGGGATGAAGCGGTATCATTCCTCCCTGGGCCCGCCCCTCTCGGGCTTCGTCTTCAATCTCGCAGCAGCACCGCCGTGGTGATCTGGTCGGAAATACCACTGCAAGATTTGAAATCAGCAAAACAACCTCAGAAATGAAAACAACGATCACCACACTTATAGCATCCATCGCCGTCACACTCGCGGCATCTGCCTCACCTACACTGCTCGTGGAAACAACGATCACAGAGCAACACGCAACCGGCGGACCTGATGTCATGAAAGTTCCCAGAATTTCCGTCGAAAGCGGAAAGCAAGCCATCGTCCAAATCGGAAAGCTCGAATATGCTGTGACTCCCACTCTCCTCGCCGACAGCACGGTTGACGTTCGCGCGATCCTAACCCAGCGCAGCGGCGAGCAAGCCGATGTTCTTGCGGCACCTGGAATCAACACCAAAATTGGTCAAGCCGCCGAAGTAAAAATCGGTAAGCTTACTTTCACAACCAAGACCTCGCTGGCCAAATGACTTGTTTTCTCTATCCGACTAACTCCGGGACAAATTCGAGAAACCGGTATGTCGCGAGCTGGTAGAATCCGGCGATCCCCCAGTTATTATTAATGTGCCCGGTCGTCCGGACAAGGCGAGGATCGGTCTCCATGTCCTCGGGAAAGCCTGTCTGGGCCGCAGCATCGATGCCGGCCTTTTCGAGAGGGCTCCTTCTCCCCGAACCCGGCATCTCATGGTCTGCATGCACTCCTCGCGTGGCTGAAGAAACGGCAGCCAATGCGCTTTACGCTTCATTGCCTCATGCCCTCTGCGCGAGAATGACGGTTGCCGAATCCTGCTCGGCAAGATACGCTCCTTTACGTTCCATTATGAAAAACCTCCTCTTGATCCCCATGATGGCTTTCGCGAGCGCCGGCTTTCTTTCATCTTGTTGCTCCGCTCCCCGGTGGCAGGTGAAAACCCTTGAATTCACCGGGGGAAAGAATTTCTCCAAAATCTACAAATTGCCGGTTTTGTTGGATGCGGAGTCGGGGAGAACCTGGTCACTGGGTTCAGATGAGAAGGGATATGAGTGGCAATTGATCCCTAAAGCCAAAGATCGAGGCCGGACCTGTCCATGAGTCTCCGCAAACGCATCCACATCCTTCTCGTCTTCCTCGTTGGAATTCCTTTCTTGGTGCTGCTTTTTGAGAGCTACCAGGCCGGACGGAAAACGCTGGTAACGGAGATGAAGTTGGAGGCAAGGCAGATTGCCGATCTTGAAACAGCCAAGATGGATCTCACATTCGATCCGCCCCGTCTCATTGTCGAAGGCATGGTTCGAGCCGTGGAGATGGCCCCTCAGCTTGACGCGGCCAGCATTTCGGAACTAGTGCGCCGCACGCTTCACGAAAACCCGGATATTTACGGCGTCTGCATTGCCTTTGACCCGGAGCTGACAAATCTCGGGCGCTTTGTGCCGTATGCCTTCCGCAAGGATGGCGGCGAGGCGGAAATGTCCGCTTCGGAATCCAACTCGGACTACCTCAACGAGGATTGGTTTGCGAAACCGGCGAAAAGCGGCGCCGGCAAGTGGAGCAAGCCTTACGTTGACACTCAAGTGCATATGCTCATGGTCTCCTATTCGGCACCTATCCGAATGAACGGCCGGGTGGTGGGAGTCGCCGACGTGGATCTTGATCTGGATTCTCTGGTGAAGCGCCTGCATTCGCTCAAGCCGGGTGGAGAAGGCACAGCTTACATGGTTAATCGGAAGGGGCGGATCCTAGCCCACCCCACCCTCACGCCGATAGCCGATCTTCCAGAAAACGAGGAGTTGAACGAACTGGTTAACCTCATGAAACAACGAGGAGTGGACACTCTGGCGATGCCGGATCCGGTCAGCCATGTCAAATCATGGATCGTCGAGTCTCCCATCGAGTCGCTATCAGCAGCCCGAGGCGGTGGGGACTGGTCGCTCATTGTGAGCTGGCCGATCGAGAAACGGATGTTGCCCCTGAACGGCATGATGCGGCGCCTGCTGGTCCTCTACCTTTTTCTGGGGGGTGCCGCTATCTGGTTTCTGAACCGCATTTTTGATGACACCATTACCAGGCCGCTCCGCAAACTGGCTGAGCAAGCACATAATTATGCCGAAGGAAATTTCAGCCAGCCGGCTGCGCCCTTGAATGAGACTCTGGAATTGCGGGAGCTGGGCCGGGCGCTGAATGTGCTCGGTGCCACCTTGAAGACAAACGACAGATCAGCCGATACGACAGACTCCCCATGAACCTTGCTCTCCTGCTGCTCGGTCCGGGTAATCTCTACAGGAGCCGGTGGTATTTCACCGCGCTTGGCAGCCTGCTCACGCTAGCGGGCCTCTTCATCGTCGTTGACGCCTCGGACAAGGTCACCTTGATCTCGCTGGAGGCCTTTGGATGGGTCTTGGTTGTCGTGGGACTCGCCAAAGTGGCTTTTTCTCTGCTGGCCAGCGGAGGAGGCACTCCGGTGTTTTACACTTTCCAGGGTGCTGTGTTTGTCATCTTGGGGATTGCCATTGCCGATTATCCCCAAGAGTCGGAGAACGCCATCCCCTGGCTGTTCGCCATGGCCTTTCTCATCAACGGAGTTTATCAGACCGCCTCGGCCCTGATTATCCGTTACCCGAACTGGGTGTGGTTTCTTGTCAGCGGAATCGGCCATCTGCTCTTTGGCGGACTGCTTTTGCTTGAGTGGAAGCATTCCATTACCTGGGTGGTCCCGCTATTTCTGGGAGCGTGCCTCGTTCTTATGGGGCTGACCACACTGCGCACGGCCCTGCGGCTGGGCCGTTACCTCCGGGGCGAGCATGCCGATGAATTCGAGGTGGCGACGCGCTACTTCCTCGACTTTCATGTCGCCGGACGATTCCGAAAAAACTATCTTTCGGGGGAGCCTGCAGCCCCTCCTGATGTCAGCAACCTTCACGGCGACCTGCTCATTCATGTTTGGACGCCGACCACAGTTGCAAAAACCCAGGTGCATCCAAATATTGTCAGCCGCTATGTGGCAGCACAGGACAATGAAGGCAAATTTGCCGTGGGGCATTCGGCACTGGAAATGGGGCCCGACGTTTACATCAGCCATTGCGACGGGGATCCCACCGCATTCGACAATAGCAACGAGGTCTGGAAAACTCTCCGCAGCAAGGATGCGCCGGGCGTTTTCTATCCCTCATTCGAAGAGGAAATCAGCAGTTACATGCTGCCTTCCGCCACCATCCGGTTCCGGAACTTCAGCGCCGAGCAACTCCGGA
>CAZSDC010000072.1:0-13562 GCA_964605515.1 uncultured Chthoniobacter sp. | reverse complement strand
TTCTCACTGCACCGGAAGAATGAGGAGCCATGAGTATCCGGCGACAGGGGATGCTGGCCGTTGCCTTTTGGGATGCCGGACGAGTCTCCCAGTTTCGGAATGCAGAACATGGTTTACCTGGTTCAATTGGAGAAAGCTGGGAGTCTCGGCAGGCTGGGGCAATGGACGGGCTCTAGCGGGTGAGCCCGCCCGCGAGTTATTCAGCCTGCGGCCGAGTGGAGCCTGTCGGAACGATGCAACCGCCCGAGAATGGGCAACCCCGTTCAGCTCGTCGGAGGGCGGTTCGTGAATAACTCGCCGGTAAACTGGCTCTTTTCAGAAAAAGCTATGGGCGTTTGTGGGGGGGAAGATATGGCAGCCCGACAAACTTGAAGATTTCCTCTTCGGAGTCCACCCAGATGACTAGCTCGCCTGTATCGCGTTTTGTAAACCCTCCCTTTTCAGATGCCCATTTGTATCCCATGCGTTTCGCTCGTGCGGAAATCTGAACATTGGAGTCCTTGCCACCAGTCTTCGCGGTAAACACGCTCCACCAGTTGAATGCATCTGCTCGAAAAAAGTCAATGGCTATACCACTATCCACATGCCACACCTTCTGGCTTTTCACTCCATATCCAGTCCGCCCAGTTACACTGAGCCTTTTTTTGAAATATCCCTCTTCAAGTAACACCTTCATCGCTTCTAGAAATGAGTTATAGGTAGCAGAAAACATTTCGCCTGGCCTCTTTACCTTAAAGACTTTCGGAATGTAAACAATCTCAACATCAGAGACCATGGCTTTTCTCCTGCGGATGGAACCCGCAATTGCCCGCACTTCTAAAAAAAAATCAAGGTATCCAATAATCTCGTTTGCAACCGCTAAGGCATCCGCTCTTGGGACTTTGACTTTAGGTATTGCAGGGGGAGTTGGAGCTTTTGGCTTCGGTGCCATTTTTATCATTTTCTTTGGCATGATATTATTCCTTAAACCGCTTCAATCTGTAATACGCACTCCGCCAGTTTGCCCCCTCTAGTTCAATGGCTGCCTCCCACGCTTCGAGTAGTCTTACATGCCGCCCAGTCACCTGTTTCTCAATTGCCCGCACCCATTGCTCCTCTTTATAGGTGCCCTCAATATATCCATCTTCCTTCAAGTCATCTTCCCCCTCGAAGTCATCTATATTTGGCTTATGCTGGGCAAAAAAATGATGTAGCAACTCGTGCGTAACAATATTCTTGATGACTTCAACTGGTGCCAGCAGTAGATGGTTATGAATCAAAATGCAGTTCCGATTCACGCTGGCTATTCCGGCGGGAACATCTACCCTGTGTGGATTCCTAATAGGGCTGGCATCTCGCATTTCTTCTGTTGATGCAAAGTATATTCCAATATTTAGATGCTTTGGTTTATAGTTTGTCAAAATGCGGGGCAGTTTCCTGTTCAAAACGGATGATGCACCATCCATTGCCTTCGTAAACCTATCCTGTGCGACCTTCAACTGAAATGGCGTCATTTTGTCAATTTCACCTTGAAGATAGGCATGCCGCTTCAGAACATGTTCGTTTATCTCAGCTTGGGTATCGGCGGTAATCTGATTATTCAAGTGTTTGAAACGCGTTGATCGCATCAACAGGAGAGGGAAATATCCATGCTTCCTTGCTCGGTGCATATATCCCTCCGCACTTCTCAAACCGGCCTTCCTCATTGCTGGTTGAATTCTCCCCCGCTATGAACAGGCGTAATTCTTTGTGATCCAACTCAAATGACTTTTTTATCCCTGCTTCTTCAATTGTCTTTTCCATATTCTTACATGCTCCTCTTAAATGTCTTTTGAAACTGTGCGGCTGGCTTCTCTATCAACTTGTAGGAAGCATACTAAAATGGCAGGCTTTGGCAATGTCGGATACACAGGTGGACCCTGTATCCGGCGACAGGGGATCACAGGAGGGGCATTGCCGCATATCAGGCGATGGCGGCCATTGTGATGGCACAGGGGCGCAAGGAACCAGCTTCCTGAAAATCGCCTTTCCCCGTCGCTCTGGGACTGCTACACCGTTCGTGGCAATGACAAGTGAACAGAAAATGTGGAATGCCGGTCGGTCGGCGGAAGAGGACGCCCGCTGGCATATTGACCGCGAGTTGAAAATTGCCAACAACTGGCGGGGCCTGCATGACATCCTCCTGTGGGACAGGTTTGCTGACGGCTGGTGTCAGATTGACCACCTTGTTTTCAGCCGCCTCGGTCATTTCCTCGTCCTGGAAACGAAGAGTGCAAAGCAGGGCATGGAACTCCATGAACCTTCCGGCGCCTTCTGTGTCATGTTCAATGGCAACCGTCAACCTGTGCGGTCGCCCATTGCCCAAAACCAGCGGCATATACAAGTCCTGCAAGACTGGCTGGCCATCTGTGATGTCATGCCGAAACGTGGGGGCCTGCTTCCCATTGAGCCCACCTTTGAAAACTGGGTGCTGGTTGAGCCTGGGAGCCCGCTGCCAAAGAAGTATGACGGGGCACGGCTTGTCCAGCGCGACCAATTCACCAAAGCCTTTGATGAATTCATAGAAAGTATCCGTGTCGTGCGCATCCTCAAACTGATGCTTCGCAGTGAACTATCCGCGATTGCCAAGAAGCTGGCAGAGGAGAGCAAGGAAAACAGGCGGATCAAGGAAACCACCCATTTGAAGCCGGAACCCTCTGTTGAGGTGGAGCCCCCTCCAATTGTTCAACCAATGATAAAGACGGTCGGCGGCCGGATCGCCTGCAGCAAGTGTAAAGCTGTTCTGACGCCCCAAGAATACGGGTATTGCAAAATCAACTTCTCGAAGCTCGGCAAACAGTTCATTTGCAGGAAGTGCCAGTAAGATTCGATGTATGTCATTACCACCCCCTGCCATCCGTGTGGATATTCTGCGGTTCTGCCACCAAATCTGTAAGGGAGTTCAACCCGTTTGGGTCGATATTCACCCAGACAACACGGCTGAACCTTCCTCCTGTTTTGTGACTGTTGCCAAAGCTGTAAAAGCATACGGGGGAAAATGCGTTTGCGGGTGGGATATTACAGAGTTCCCCACTGTTTATCTCGAAGCGGAATTTCATGGCGTATGGTGTAATACGGACGGGGAATTGATCGACTTGACACCTCACGAGTTACCTTACAAGCGCATACTTTTTTTGCCCGATGCAACCAGACAATATGAGGGTTATAGACTTGATAACTTCCGTATTGCCTCAACCCCAGATCCACTGGTTGCACGATATATTGAAATTGCTGAACTTCTTTATGCTGACATGCTCAAGAACGGTCAAGTGCATCAACTTGGCACTCTAAAAATGTCTCGTAATTACGCCATTCTTAAGACGGAAATGTTGGCTCTCGAAAATCAACTGATGAACAAATATGGAGCGCGCTATTTTGCCGGACTAAAAGCGCTTGGAATTGAGCTTTGAGGAATTCTCAGTATTCCTCATTGTTTGATAGCAAAGTTAATTGCGCCTGAAAAACAGTTCTACAAGGTTACTTGGTTTCTCAACATATGTAACCTCCCTCTTTGGGGCCTGTATTTGTTTTTCAAGTTCAAGCTGCGCTTTGACTTTTCTTGTATCAACCTTCAACGCTCCTGTATCCGGTCTGATATAAAATGAACAATAGTAGGTAAAATCCACCTCATATCCAGTCATGTTCGTATCTTTGCAGACTTTTGTTATGCCCAGATGTATTTCCATTAAATCTCCAGGCCACATCGCATTTTGTTTGAGTTCCAACGCTGCTTCAAACACGCACCAAAGCTTCGAAAATGTGCTCGCCGCTCTCTGTTCTCCTCCTCTGGTCCCGTCCATCCGCGTGTGAATGACCCAAACTGCGCCTTCTTCGCCCTCGTCCCATAGCGGCAGAGCCTTCAACATCCCCTGAACCTCCTCCACTGTTTTCATTGCATCAGACTATGGGCGTCGGCTAATCTCTGGCAATATGAAAGAAGCTCAATGCAGGCAAATTCTTGGTTGGCAAGAATCCGCCCCCCATTGGACAGGGAATTACGACTACTTTCAGTCCAGCGCGAGGCATGAGGGCGCATTGTCACCGGACCAGCGATTCTCCCCCCTGGGACTTCCCCCGATCTTGTCAATTGAGGAAACCTGCGCCGTCTTTCGCTCTACAACCGTCCTAGAGCGGCTTTGTGATGCTGACTGGCTCGTGCCCCTCCCCCAGTACGAAGAAGAGGACTATTTCACGTCTGAGGCGGTTTATATGGCCCTTGCTCGCCTTATCAAAGGTGAGAAACCTCCCCGTTCACGGTCTGAGAAACCAGCAATGCCTGGGGAACCTGACATTGACTCTGGGGCTCCTTTTGAAAACTACATTACTCCCCAAGAAGCTGCTGAGTTTTTGTCTATATCTCCGTCCACCTTACGGGAGCATTCAGAACAGGGGATTATCCGCTCTTACCGTGTTCGCCCCACCAGCCATAGAAGATATAAACGATCTGAACTCG
The DNA here is from genome assembly GCA_964605515.1 of uncultured Chthoniobacter sp. Lineage (GTDB taxonomy): Bacteria > Verrucomicrobiota > Verrucomicrobiia > Chthoniobacterales > Terrimicrobiaceae > QYQL01. The sequence continues at coordinate 9,091 of CAZSDC010000072.1, read as the reverse complement.
AAGCGGTGATGCAAAGAAACGCCTCGGAGTCTTTCGGAAGTAAAGTAGAAGCCCTTAAAGACCTTCTTCGATAGCTGACTTCAACTCTTCCAACCGTTCTGGAGTTGGAAATATATTGAACCATTCCTTCGCTTGTTCTGGGTTTTCAATAATTCTCTTATAGTTGGAGTCAATAATTCTAGGACTATTTCCAGCTTCCATCGCAACCACATGCTTGTTCTGTATCAATTTCACTCTGCAACTGATATACGTGTGACGAAGCCCATTATGAACAATTTGCAATAATGGCTCGCCATTTTCTCCCTTAATTCTCTGAACCGCCGCAAAAAACCTCTTCGACAAGGCAAAGGCATTTGAAATACGAGGCAACAAGGCATCGTCCCCCTTCGCCGCTTCCTTGAACGGCTTCAACCATTCTGATAATGGAGGGCAAATTGGGATCTCCCTTGCGATGGTTTTTGAAGCTGGCTTTGGCACGAAAATCTGGTTCGTATCCAAGCGGATATTCCTCCATTGCATTCGGATAATTTCGGCGGATCTCATTCCAGCAAGTCCCCCAATTGCCACAAACGGCACCAACCTCGGGGCGATGTTGAAAAGCAATATTTTCAGTTGCTCTGGTGTGTATATCCCAATTTCGGGCTCCTCTGGTTTGTAGTCCGTAGCAAACTGAACCTCGGTATCGTGGTGCCGTTGAAGGTATCCTTTATCCCTCGCAAAACTGAACAAGGTTTGGAGCGCATTCCGATAATTTTTCCTCGTGCGGTTGGATACGCCATTCAAACTGTCCAGCCAATTGTCGATCTCCAGCGTTTTTATATCCGCAACCTGCCCAGTGAATGTTTTCGCCGCGACAAGCAATTTCTGCCGCATGTCCATCTTGTACCGCCTCGTATTTCCCGCTTTCTCCACACTCGCCAAAAATGGCGCCACAAGTTCAGGCAGCGTAATTGGCGGCAGCTTCCCCTTTTCCTGAATTTCCTTGTATTCCTTCACCCCACCAATGACGCTCTGAGAACCCAGAACCTTTTTCGCCTCCGTAAATTGACGCACCGCCTCCAGCAACCCAGTATCGCCCCCAGCTTCTTTCAAAAGCCGCAACGCCTCGGCAATGACCAAGTTGTCTTTTGGCTTCAGTTTCAGGTCGGTCTGGATCGTCCCATCCCCAAGCTTTTCAACCAACTCCCTCCCCCGTTTCCTCGCTGCCTCCAATGTCTTCACCCGCTCCCTGAACCTGCGGTTTCCTCGGTGATAGGTGATGCGGTAATACGGATAGTCTCGCCCAAAGGAAGTCGTTTTCTCCTGGGTGATCCGTATCCCTCCCGTATCCATCACCTCAATAGGCTTTTTCGTCGCTTTCTTCTTCACTTCGCGAAAGTGCCCCCAAAATGCCCCCAAACGCAAGCAAATTCTTTTTCACCATAGAAAGCCAACAGCTTCGAATCCTGTCGCCCCGACCACTTTTTTTCGGTTCACGGTTGCCCGATCGGAATTCCTGTGCTCATATGGCCGACTGCCCATGAATGTCGTTTGTGATCCTCAACCCAATTGTATCGTCAACCTTCAAGTCGAGCTTAGCGCCGACCAGGTGACCCGTGAATGGCAGTCCATTGCCAAAGATTTCCAACGCCAGGCCCGGATTCCCGGATACCGTCCCGGCAAGGCCCCTCAGTCGCTCATCGACACGCGCTTCGCGAAGGATATTCGCGACGAACTCGAAAAAAAGCTTCTTCGAGACAGCATCAACGAGGCGATCAAGCAGAAAAACCTCCGGGTTCTTTCGGTCTCGAAAGTCGAGGATGTCCAGATCGGCGACGACAAAACCATGCGCTACCGGGCGAGCGTCGTGACCTCTCCGGAATTCGATTTGCCGGACTACTCCGCGCTCACGGTAGAGCTGGCGAAGAAGGCGGTCACCGAGGAGGACGTCCAGAAATGGCTGGAGCAATTTCGCGATCCGCACGCCACGTTTGAAGCGGTGGAGGGACGCCCGCTCAGCATGGGCGATTTCGCCGTGGTGACCTACGAGGGAAAAATCGGCGATCAACTTCTCTCCGAGGCCCTGCCCAAAGCTCCCGCCCAGCTTCAGGGACGCAGGAATGCCTGGATCCTCATGGACGAGGGGACGCTTGTGCCCGGATTCGCGAGGGCGATCGAGGGAATGGCCATCAACGACGAACGGTCGTTCACACTCGATGTGCCGGCAGATTTTCCGCTCGAAGATCTCCGCGGATCGAAAGTGAGCTACTCCACAACCCTCCACGGGATCAACGTGAAGCAGCTCCCGCCGCTCGATGACGCCCTCGCAGAAAAAATCGAACCCGGCAAAACGCTCGAGACCCTGCGCGCGGAAATCCGCGAGCGCCTCGAGAACCTTGCCGAGTCCCAATTTCAGAACGGCAAGCGCAACGCCGCCTTGAAGCAGCTGCTCGCCAACGTTCAATGCGAGCTTCCGGCCCAGACCGTCCAGCGCGAAGTCTCGAGCATCCTGCGCGAAATCGTTCAGGAGAATCAGGTCCGCGGCGTCAGCGACGACGAGCTCCGCACCCACCAGGACGAGCTCGTCGGGCTCGCCCAACAAAGCGCGCTCGACCGCGTCCGGGGAAATTTTCTTCTCTTGCGCATCGCCGAGAAGGAGAAGCTGGAAGTGACCGAAACCGACATGCTGATGGCGGTGTCCGAGATGGCCCGCCGCTACGAGATCCCGGTGAAAAAGCTCGTCAAGGACCTGCAGTCACGAGAAGGCTTCGGCCCGATCCGCGAGCAGATCCTCATGGGCAAGGCGCTTGATTTGATCGCGTCCAATGTTACGGTCACCGAACCGGCCGGAGAAGCCGCGAAAGCTTAATTCACCTTATGTTGGTTCCCATCGTTGTTGAACAGACCGGGCGCGGAGAGCGCAGTTACGACATCTACTCGCGGCTCCTGAAGGACCGCATCATTTTCATCGGAACGCCGATTGATGATCATGTCGCCAATCTCGTGATCGCTCAGTTGCTCTTCCTGCAGATGGAGGACGCAAAGAAAGATATCAGCATCTACATCAACTCGCCGGGCGGATCTGTCACATCCGGGCTCGCGATTTACGACACGATGCAGTTCGTGACCTGCGATGTGAACACCTACTGCATCGGCATCGCCGCGAGCATGGGGGCGGTTCTTCTTTGCGCCGGCACCAAGGGCAAACGCTACGCGCTGCCGAACTCCGACATCATGATCCACCAGGTCTCGGGCGGAGCCCAGGGTCAGGCCAGCGACGTGGAGCGCCAGGTCGAGTTCATGTTCAAGCTGAAGAAGCGGCTCAACGGAATCCTGTCGCTGCATACCGGCAAATCGGCGGAGCAGGTGAACAAGGACGCCGACCGCGACTATTACATGACCGCCGAAGAGGCGAAGGAATACGGGCTTGTGGATGAAGTCGTGAAGTCCCGCAAGGAACTCAAGGGTCTCGATAAAACCGCCGAGTAGCGTCCATGGCCCGCACGACGAACCTGACGATGTGTTCCTTTTGTGGCAAAAGCCACTCGGAGGTTCGCAAGCTCATCGCGGGGCCGGGCGTCTATATCTGCGACAGTTGCATCACCGTCTGCAAAGGGATTCTCGACAAGGAATTCAAAGAGGAAAACAAGAAGGCGAAAACTACGATCCGCGTCCCCAAGCCGGCGGACATCAAGCACCAGCTCGCCCAGCATGTGATCGGCCAGGACCACGCCAAGAAGGTGCTCGCCGTGGCCATGCACAACCACTACAAGCGCCTGCTCCAGGAGACGCCGTCCTCTGTCGGCCTCGACCCGCTCGCGGATGTCGAAATCGAAAAGAGCAACATCCTCCTGATCGGCCCGACCGGTTCGGGCAAGACGCTCCTCGCGCGCACGCTCGCGAAGATCCTCGACGTCCCGTTCTGCATCGCTGACGCCACTTCGATCACCGAGGCCGGCTACGTGGGCGAAGATGTCGAGAACATCATCCTCCGCCTCCTCCAAAACGCTGATTACGACGTGAAGCGCTGCGAGATGGGGATCGTCTATATTGACGAGATCGACAAAATCGGGCGCAAGACCGAGAACGTAAGCATCACGCGCGATGTCTCGGGCGAAGGCGTCCAGCAGGCATTATTGAAGATGCTCGAGGGCACGGTCTGCAACGTCCCCCCGCAGGGCGGCAGGAAACACCCGCACCAAGAATACATCCAGGTCAATACGGAAAAAATCCTCTTCATTTGCGGTGGCGCGTTCGTCGGGCTCGACAAGATCGTCCATCGCCGGTTGGGCGGCCGCGCGATGGGATTCCACGCCGGCGAGGAGGTTTCCCGGGATTTTCTTCAGCGCGAGGCGCTGAGAAAAGTCGAACCCGAAGACCTTCTCAGTTTCGGGCTCATCCCGGAATTTGTCGGCCGCCTCCCGGTGGTTGCCACCCTCGACGAGCTGACCGAAGATGAGCTGGTCACCATCCTCACCGAGCCGAAGAACGCCATGGTCAAGCAGTTCACCAAGCTGCTTGGCATGGACGGCGTCGGCCTCAACATGACGAAGGACGCCCTGCGAGCGCTCGCTGCCGAGGCCCTGAAAAAAGGCACTGGCGCCCGAGCGCTCCGCACCATGCTCGAGCGGATCATGCTCGACATCATGTTTGAATCCCCTGGGCGCGACGACATCGCCGAGGTTACGATCAACCGCGCCGTCGTCGAAGGCAAGCGCTCCCCCCTCATCCGCAAAAAGCAGGAAAAAGACGCGGCCTGAAACGCGGCTGCTTCGTCGAAAACATGCCGTGGCATGGGCATCCTGCCTATGTCTTGCTGGATTGTTACACACGGTCAGGGTGCCCATGCTGCGGGTGAACTCTCCTGATCTCACAAAGCCATGATAGGCCCCCGGGGCGGAAGCGGAGGGTGCTGTTCAAGCTGCTGAATAATCTGGATGAACGCGCCTGTCTCAAATGTTTCGGGGCGTTCATTCTTTTCCTGACCCTTTTCATTGCCGGGCGCATGATCGGATGCGTTGCCAATCGGCATCGGCTTTTCTTTGGGAAGCGCAAACCGGAAATCGCACAGATCGCCCTTGCCGGTATCATTGACGCCGCCTTGCACGTGGCCCGAGCCGCCCACCTCTCCAAAACCGACCGCGTCGGGTAGATCGGCGGGCCTCTCTTTCGAGCGATGAATCTTGATGGAGCCCCCGGAAACGCTTTCATTGCTGAAAACGCAACGCATATCCATCCTCCCGCTCACCGGGCATCTCCAGCGGATGACCGGCAGGATGCCGCGGATGGCCGTGAGCTTATCGGCGGTGATCGAGACGCCTTCCGCTCCAACCCATTTTGAGCCTTCCGGCTTCATCGGCTGGAAGCCGCTGCCGTTGTCACTGCCGTAGAACCAATCACCAGCCCCCTCCTGTGTGGAAAAATCCTCCGGGAACCCGGCAAGGAGCTGGAAAGTTTTATGGGCGAGGAGCCGGGTCGGCGTGGCGTCCGCCTGCGCAGTCTTCGCCAATTGCTCCTCCGTCTCTTGCGGTTGTGGCTGTATGGGCTCCCCTGTTTGCGCGTTTCTTTTCTTCTCCATTTCCCGCTCTCTTCTTGCCGTGTCGCCTGGCTGATACAAGTCATGAAAGGCGTTGAAATCCACCGGTTGCAGCCCGATACGCACGGTGACCTCACCGGACCTCGGCAGGAGATGTTTTACGCCCGGGGCAAGCAGATCGCGCGGGGGAAAATCCAAACTAAAATCGAGCACGCTCCCCTTGCGCACTTTGACGCCAAACCAATATAACATCCTCAATACCTCGCGATGAAAGGCGGGCTGCTCCGGCACTTTCGGTGGGGCACCCATGTCAGACATTTCTACATCCTTCCCAGAGACGGTCAGCTGCACGGGAACGCCTTGGGGGATATCCCCGGTGGCAGCCAAGGAATAGGCGATGAAAATCTCCCCATCCCGGGGGCTGATCCACCGGCACACAGGAAACTGCCCGTTGCGCCAGACGAAGGTGGTGGCACCTCTGAGGGAGGATGGTGACGAAGCGTCGCGGTGGCACTGGATTGCCGCTCCGTTTTCCATCACCCATCGTGCATCTCTTGCGGGCTTTCCGACGGGCGCATCGCGCGTCATCAAACGAAATCCGCCGTTCGCCTCTTCGATGCCGAAAAACCATCCCCATGCGCCCTGATAGTCACTGGTGCTCCACGCACCCGGCGCCATGTCGGAGGACATTACGTATCCATAAGCTTCCCGGTTTGCGAAACCGGCGCACGCGACCAAAGCGAGCAGAAGCCGCAAATTGATTGCTCGAAACATGGCGACAATATGTTGGTTTTTTATAAAACGCAGCTAGGAACCGGGACTTTTCGGTCCAAAATAAAATGTAAAAGGTACCAGTCCTTGCTCTTTGACATTTAGCGCAATCAGATAATCTGGAAAGGAAGATGGGATCATTCTTTTTCCTCGCTCCACCATTTTCTCCAGATGTCATCAGGATGCTTGCCGCTACGCCAACCCCGCCGCGTGACATCCTCCCCGGATGCCGGACAAGGAATTCACGCAATGGCTCGACTGCGGGCACATTTTCGCCTGGCGAGATACCCAAAACGGGAGGATTGTTTCCTTTGTCGTTCTGCTCATTTCGGAGATTGCCGGACGCGAACATTGCGTTGCCAGATACGACACCGCGACATCCTCGGAATAAATAAAGGACTTCTTGAAAAGGAATGGTTTTTCGAGTCCAGTAGAGAAGAGGTTTTTGATTATGCCATCCGTGATTTCCAAGCCAACGCGAAAGAACACATCCGGTTTTTCCTCGCGCACTGAAATGAGCGGGTTTTCCGTCCGTGTTCCTCAGCATCCGGAAAAGCCATTCACTGTGGCCGCTTGTGACCGTATCTTGAAAAAACACGGCTTCCGCCCCGCAACCCTGGAAGAGTCGCGCATCGCCCGCGAGGCCGTCGCCCGCACCGACGCCAAGATTGCACGGCAGCTTGCCGTTGCCTGATTGCCGCCGAGGAACGCTTGTTTTGGGCATCCTGCCTATGTCTTTCTGTATTTTTCGCATGGGCACGGGAGCTGGCCGAAGGGACGGCTTGGGATTACAGGCTCGAGAGCTCTAGCGAAAAATCCACCGCCGGAGCCGAGTGGGTGATCGCGCCGACAGAAATATAATCAACCCCGGTTTCCGCGACGGCGCGGATATTTGCGAGGGTGATCCCCCCGCTCGCCTCGAGACGGATGTGAGCAGGCCGCAGGGCAACCGCCTCGCGGAGCTGGTCGGGCGGCATGTTGTCCAGGAGGACGACATCGACCCCGGTCAATTGGAAAAAATCTTTCGCCTGCGCGATGGTATCGGCCTCGATCTCGATCTTCAAAGCCGGATTCGCGGCCTTCGCGCGCTGGATCGCCGACTGGATCCGGTCGAGCGTGGTCCCCGCCGCGAGGTGGTTGTCTTTGACCATGACCATGTCGTAAAGCCCCGTGCGGTGGTTGGTCGCGCCTCCGGCCGCGACGGCGGCCTTCTCCAGCAGGCGGAATCCTGGCGTCGTCTTCCGCGTGTCCAGAATCACAGCTCCGGTTCCCTGGACGGCCTCGACGTATTTTCGGGCCAAAGTCGCGACTCCGGAGAGGCGTTGCAGGAAATTCAGCGATGTTCTCTCTGCTGTGAGGATCGAGGCCGCAGAACCCGCAATCCGCAGAACCGGATCGCCGGGATGCAAACGCGACCCATCGGATTCCAGAACCGAGACACGAAGCGAATGGTCCACCCTTGAGAATACTTCGGCACACACTCCGATCCCCGCCAGGCAGCATGCGGCTTTGGCAACGATCACTGCCGTTGCCTGGCGCTCGTCCCCGGTGAACCATTTTGCCGTGACATCGCCAGAGCCGATGTCCTCCGCCAGGGCGAGCCCGATCAAGTCTTCAAGCATGGTCGTTCGCCGCAGCCGGCAGGTAGCGGAAGTCTGAAAGCAGTTCGCGCAAAAATTCACAGAAGAGAAATTTTCTCAAAATTCCTCTACGGCGCGACGCGGGCGTTTTCCTCGTAGCGGTTGCAACGCAGGACGCGAAGCGTCCGAGGCCGGGCTTTCCATTCTGAAAGAATTTCGTTCCCCCGATCAGATCATCCGGCATGGCTTGTTTCCACGGCTGGCAAGCCGAGCAGTTCGCGTTGCCAGTTCATCAGGACCGGCGAGTCGGGTTCCGCGGCTGTGGCCTCGAGAGCACCGCGCGGTGCAACGATCGCCGGATCGAGCCCCAGCCCGGCCGCAACCTCATCCCGGACTTTTTTCAAAGCTTCGAACCGGTCCAGATGGTCCTTGGTGGCGCGTTTGCGGCGGATTTTTTCCTGCTTCGGCCATTCGCTCTCAGGAATTTGGAGGGCGAGCGCGAGGACCACTTCAAAGCTTTTCCGGCGCCTGCCGTTCATCCGGGGAGTCGAATAGGCATCGCCTTTGCTGACCTGATCGGCCACCCGCAGCATGTCCTCGTTGCCCATCACATGAAACGGCGGGCGGTCCCAGGCCCGCGCCTCTGAATCCCGCCAGAACCAGAGAATCCGCAGGACCGCCTGCGCGTGCGGAGAAAGGGTCGAGCAGCCCGAGATCCTCCAGACCTTGTTGTCGTCGCGCTCTTTGGTCTCGCGCGTGGAGGCGATCATGCGGTCGCGCGATTCCTCGAACCAAGTCCAGCGTCCGAGCCGCCGAAGGTCGCCCTCGAGCGCGGCGGCAATTTCGAGCAGGTGGCGCGTGTCGTTAAGGGCATATTCCACCATCTGTTCCGACAGCGGCCGGATCGCCCAGTTGGCCTTCTGGGAGGCCTTGGACAGCTTGATCCCGAAAAACTCCTCGACGAGAGCGGCGAGGCCGAGGCCCGCGCGGCCGCAGAGTCTGGCCGCGATCATCGTGTCAAAAAGATTATCCGGCTCAAAAGCGCCGACCCGCCGCAGCAACCTCAGGTCGTAATCGGCACCGTGAAAAACCAGCCGCCTCGAACACACGGCATCGAACAGCGGCTGAAGGTTCAATTTGGCGAGCGGATCAACAAGCCAGTGCCCGCCTTCGGCGCTGATCTGGATCAGGCACAGCTTTTCAAAGTAGCAGTGCAGGCTGTCCG
>CAZSDC010000071.1:0-13633 GCA_964605515.1 uncultured Chthoniobacter sp. | reverse complement strand
ACTGCTGCTGGTGATGGAGCACCCGTTCGACGGGTCATGGGGCTATCAGGTTGTAACCTACTACGCGCCCTCGAGCCGCTTCGGAAACCCCGACGAGTTCCGCCACTTCGTCAACCGCTGCCACGAGGAGGGGATCGGGGTCATCCTGGACTGGGTGCCCGGACACTTCCCAAAAGATGCGCACGGCCTCGCGCGCTACGACGGGACCTGCCTCTACGAGCACGAGGACCCGCGACTCGGCGAGCACAAGGACTGGGGCACGCTGATTTTCAACTACGGCCGCAATGAGGTAAAAAATTTCCTGATCGGAAACGCGCTGTTCTGGATGGACGAGTATCACATCGACGGCATGCGGGTGGACGCGGTTGCTTCGATGCTGTATCTCGACTACTCGCGCAAAGCCGGCGAGTGGGTGCCGAACTGCTTCGGCGGTCGCGAAAACCTCGATGCCATCGCGTTCCTCAAACGCTGCAACGAGGTTTGTTACGATCGCTTCCCCGGCATCACCATGATCGCCGAGGAATCCACCGCATGGCCGGGCGTCTCGCGTCCGACCTACGCCGGCGGGCTCGGGTTCGGGTTCAAATGGAACATGGGATGGATGAATGACAGCCTGCGTTACATCAGCAAGGATCCGATTCACCGGCGCTACCACCAGGGCGAGATCACGTTTTCGATGCTGTATGCGTTCCAAGAGCATTTCGTCCTCGTGCTCAGCCACGACGAGGTCGTGCACGGGAAGGGGTCGCTGCTCGACAAGATGCCCGGCGACATGTGGCAGAAGTTCGCAAACTGCCGGATGTTCCTCGCCTGGATGTGGGCTCACCCGGGCAAGAAGCTGATCTTTCAAGGCATGGAATTCGGCCAGTGGAAGGAATGGAACCACGACCAGAGCCTCGATTGGCACCTTACGCATTTTCCGCTTCACGACGGGCTCCGCCGCATGGTCCAGCACCTCAACTGGATCTACACCAACGAGCCATCACTCTACGAACTGGACGATACTTACGACGGGTTCGAATGGATGGATTTTCATGATGCCGACAACACCGTCTGGTCGTTCATGAGAAAGTCCCGCACGGGCGCGGACATCCTTTTCATCGTCAACGCCACGCCGGTTGTTCGCGCTGCCTACCGCGTCGGAGTCCCCCGCCACGGATTTTACGATGAACTCCTCAATACCGACGCCGAGACCTACGGCGGCAGCAATGTGGGAAATTACGGCGGGCGCTGGTCGGATGAGCACTGGGATTGGCAGGGAAAACCCCACTCGATCCTCCTCGATCTCCCGCCGCTCTCGGTGATCGCCTTCAAATACAGAAAAGCCTGACGGGCTTACTTCGCCGCCAAGATGCGTTCGGTGTATTTGGCGAGAATGTCGCATTCCAGGTTCACCTCGTCCCCGGCTTCGAGATTCCCGAGGTTGGTGGCTTTTCTCGTGTGCGGGATGATCCAGATTGTGAAGGTGTCCGCGCCGACTTCCGCGACTGTCAGGCTGACGCCGTTGATCGCGACCGAACCCTTGTAGGCGATGTATCGCGCAAACTCTGCGGGCATCTCGAAATCCAGCCGGAGATCGCCGCCCTTCGGGGTCGCGGCACGGAGCGTGGTGGTCGCATCCACATGCCCCTGCACAAAATGCCCTCCTAGCCGCCCATCCGCCGCCAGCGCGCGTTCGAGGTTGACTGCGTGGCCCGGCCGCACGGATTTGAGGTTCGTGCATTTGAGCGTTTCTTCGAGCAGGTCAAATGAGATGTGGCCTTTGCTGTGCGAGGTCGCCGTGAGGCAGCAGCCATTGACGGCCACGCTGTCGCCGGTCTTGATCCGTTTTTCGATGTGTGGCGCGGCGACGGCAAGCTGCGTGGTTTTCGTGGTGCGGCGCAGCCATTGGCATTCGCCCAATTCTTCAACAAGTCCGGTAAACATCCGGGGATCATTTCCCGTGCAGCCTCCCCGCGCAATTGTTTTTCTCGGATCTGTTGCGGGTTGCGATCGCGGGATTCTCTGTTAATCACCTGCCATGGCATTGTTTTGCGGGTCCATGAGAAAGTGGGGTTTCGTTCTGCTCCTTGTGTGGTTCCCGGTTCTCCCGATTGCCCATGCGGCAGCCCCGGACCGTCCGGAATTTCCGATGCCTGTGGAGTGTTATGGAGATAACGGCGAGCTCAACCTCTGGACGAAGCTCGCGGGCCGGGTGCAAAAAAACCCCTTCAACGCCGTCGCCACGATCCTCTTTCTCGCCGCGATAGCCCATACGTTCCTTGCCGCAAAATTCCGGAAACTCTCCCACCACTTTGAACGCGAACACGAAAGGATCCACCGGAAGCTCGGCGAGGGGGATGCCAACCGCCACGAACTCGCTCGGGCGTGGGATAGAAAAAAGTTTTTTGCGGTCGTTTTCCATTTTTTGGGTGAGGTCGAGGCGGTCTTCGGGATCTGGGTGATCCCGCTCGCGATCGCGATGACCGCGATGGAAGGCCCCGTGACCGCCCGTGCCTACATCAACGGGGTCAATTTCACCGAGCCGATCTTTGTCGTCGTGATCATGGCGATCGCCAGTTCGCGGCCGGTCCTCTATTTTGCAGAAGGATGCCTCCGGCTGGTTGCAAATTTCGGTCGCGGCACCCCTGCGGCTTGGTGGCTTTCGCTGCTCACCGCAGGTCCGCTGCTCGGCTCATTTGTCACCGAGCCTGCTGCCATGACGATCTGCGCGATGCTCCTTGTGGCGAAGTTTTACAAGCTTGAACCATCGATGCCGCTTCGTTACGCGACTCTAGGCCTGCTGTTCGTGAATATCTCGGTTGGAGGAACGCTGACTCACTTCGCTGCTCCTCCGGTGGTTATGGTGGCTTCCAAATGGGACTGGAACCTACCGTTCATGATGGTGCATTTTGGTTGGAAGGCAGCCCTGGGGATCGCCGTGGCCAACCTTCTGACCTTCCTGTTATTCCGCCGGGAGCTTCTCGCGCTTCACGATAGTGGCGACGATCCCGCCAATCGGAAGGCTCCTGTCCCGGCTTGGATCGTGGCTGTGCACCTCCTCTTCATCGCCTTTGTCGTTTACGCGTCCCACTACGCTGCGGTCGTCGTTCTCACGTTCATGCTGTTCCAGGCGTTCGTGATGGCGACCGAGCGGAATCAGGATCTCATCAACCTCAAATCTCCGATTCTTGTCGGCTTCTTTCTCGCAGGATTGGTCATTCACGGTGGATGCCAGGAATGGTGGATCGAACCCGTGCTGACGAGCCTCAACCCGCTCCAGTTACTGCTCGGCTCGACTGTGCTCACTGCCTTCAACGACAATGCTGCCATTACCTATCTCGCTTCGCTCGTGCCGGGGTTCTCCATACAGGCAAAACTCGCAGTCATGGCGGGCGCCGTCGCTGGTGGTGGCCTCACCGTCATTGCAAACGCCCCGAATCCCGCCGGCCAGTCAATCCTCCAAAATCACTTTGGAGCAGACGGCGTGGATGCCGTGAAGCTTCTCCTTGCCGCGCTCGTCCCGACCGCAATCATGATACTCGCCTTCATTTTTCTGCCCTGATTGGCTGCAGCGATCAGTTATTTTCCGGAGGCGAAACATTGCCGGTTGCCTGATCCGGATGGTGCAGTAGAGGAACTCGCCGCTTTCCCCTGATAGGAGGATCGGGCTGAACTCATCTTCGCTGCGTAGCGGAGAAGTTTCGGCCCGGGACTATCAATTATCGGGTGTTCGGCTACCCTGCACCTATGAGAAAAGTGCTGCTGCTGTTAATGATCCTTATGATCGGTGCGTTTCTGGCAATCGCCGGTTGTCGTGCCTCCCGGTCAGGCTATAAGTCCGCGCCCTATACGGTGATGCGCTCGGAGGGTGATTTCGAACTGCGGGACTACCCTGCCCTCAAGGTTGTGGAAACCGCGATGATGGACGGGGGATCGGGCGGAAGCTTCAACCGGCTGTTCCATTTTATCACCGGCGGGAACGATGTCGGAAAGAAGATCGCCATGACGACCCCGGTATTCATAGCCGGCGGCGGGAGCACGATGGCTTTTGTCATGCCTGCGGACTTGGGGAAGGTGCCGCACCCGACAGACGCATCGGTCGTTGTCAGGGAGATGCCTGCAGGGCGGTTTGCCGTGCTGCGCTTTAAAGGTGCCCGCAGCCCGCAGCAGGAGGCGGATCATCTTGAACGCCTCAATGCGTGGGTGGCTGCCCAGGGACTCGAGGTGTCAACGGCTCCGGTGTATGCCTATTTCGATCCGCCTTGGACACCAGCGTTGCTACGGCGGAATGAGGTTATGCTGCGAGTTGACCAATAGGGGCGATCCACCACACCCCGGGACCTCTTGGGAGGTCGGCGGGGCATTTACTTTATGCCCGGGTATTTCAAAAGCGGTAGCTCTGGCACGTCCTGCGGGAAACGCGGCAGGGACAATCCCGGATCTATGGATTTACGTGTCCGATGAACTGCAAACCCGGTTGGGTGCCATCCTTAACAACACGCACAGTGCTGCTATACTCATGCGTTGTGCAGTTGATTCTGAAGTATTTGGCTGTCACGGGTGCAAACTTCAACTCCTGCCAGCCTTTGGTTTTAAAAATCTTGGCGTTTTGTGTTTCTCCTGTCTGAAGCACGCTTTTGAAAGGTCCCTTCGGCGAATCGCTGGTCAAGACCTCAATGCTCTTGATATACTCTCCCAACGCGCCAGGAATAAAAATTCTAATCGTGTCAAAAGTCCCCGTGACCTCATCCTTGAACCCGATCACGGTTTGGCCCACCCCGCTGGTATTCAGTTTGAATTCCCCTTTCAACACCTGAAGATACTCGTCGGACGGACCGGAGATGACTTCCGCATATTCCTGGTTTAAAATATTCAATTCTTCCCCCGTAGCCCGAAGGCATAAAAGGGCAAGAAAAGCGGTGATAATGGCTGAAGCTCGGATGCTTGTTGTCAAAGGTTTTACGGTGTGGAAGTTCTGTGGATCGCAAAAAAGAAGAGCGCTGTGTCGATTGATTCAATTGTAGTCAAAGGCCACAAGAAAAAGAAGCCCTTCTTGTTCGATTTTCTCGCCGCACTTTGAAAAATGCAAAATGCTTCTTCGATTTCCGACATCTCTATTATAGGCTGACGTTGCGGTTTCTACCCCTTTTAATGACCCAAAATCCCACGGCGACACCCACTGGAGACTCTGGCCCTGCCTCATCCGGCATGGGGCCGGCTGCGGCGCGGTCGCTCTCCGGTCTCACATGGTGGAGCGTCGGACTGATCGCGCTCGGGTTTGCCCCGCTGCTGCTTGAGTTTTTCACGAATATCTGGCGGCTGCCGCACTACCAGTTTTTTCCTGGTGCGCTCGCTGCCGCTGGTGTTCTGGCCTGGTCGCGCCTGAAGGATGTCACCCGTCCCTTGAGCCCGGGGAAGCCGTGGGTGACCTTGCCCTTGCTGCTGTTTTCATTTGCCCTTCTCGCCCTGGCGGTTCTGCTCGGGTCCCCGTGGCTCGCTACAATCTCTGCCGTGATTTGCTTAATCGGCATGATCTGGTGGTCGGGCGGTTGGGCGCTGCTGAAGCAGATGATTCCTGCCTTGATCCTGATCCTGATCATCATCCCCCCGCCGTTCGGGCTGGACAGCATTCTCACGCTTTTTCTGCGAAGGGTGGCCATCACCGCGAGTAGTCGTGTTCTGGATCTGGTGCATGTCGTCCATTGTGTCAGCGGAAATGTCATCGAGCTACCGGAGCATCGACTTCTGGTCGAAGAAGCCTGCAGCGGAATTAATTCCGTCCTCTTTATTTCGGCCTTTACCCTCTTCTACCTCCTTTGGCGCCGACGGTCGTTCTGGTGCTATCTCATCTGCCTTCCGGCAGCACTCGGTTTTGTCGTAATGGGAAACGTTGCGCGCATCACCTTGGGTGCCTGGGCGCAATTTCATATGGGGATGGACCTTCTGACAGGGTGGAAACATGAAACCATTGGCCTCATCCTGATCGCCTTTTATGTCGGGCTCGTCATGAGTTTGGAACACCTCCTGTCTGGAACCCCGAAGTCCGGGCCAAGTTTTGAGGATACGAGTAGCAACGCGATCCAGCCGCCTGCTTCCGATCCCGCCCGCCGGATCTCCCCGGTATGGGGCTGGGCTGTCGGCATCCTTTTTGGCATCATGGGGCTCACGGGAGCCGCGCGCCATGCTTTGCACCTGGATAGCCCGCATTATTTGTCCGGAAAATCGGCATTGCACGAGGGTGCGACGTTCGATCTGCCGGAGCGGATCGGGCCATGGAGGCGGCTAACTTCCGGAGAACCCGTCCTGAAAAAAATCGAGACGACCGGGCTTATGTCAATGATCTGGCCGTTTGTGAGCCCTTCGGGCGCGGTCGCAGTCATCGCTTTCGACTATCCAATTTGGGGTTACCACGATGTCACGGCATGCTACATTGGAAACGGATGGGACATCACGAAGCGCGAACGCATTGCCAGGGACGGCAAGACCCCGCCCTGGCTTGAAATGGAAATGAGAAAGGACATGGAGGGGCATGGCTCGCTCTGGGTCGGAACCGTCAACGAACGGGGGCAGTGGATGGAAGTGGCTCAAGTCAAAAGAAGTCTTCTGGATCGGATTCGAACCCTCGGACCCCTCGGGAACTCGGGAGAAACAAGCTACAGAGTCCAACTCCTCATCACCAGTCCATCTCCTCTGTCTGCAGATGATCGCGAGTCGGCCACCCGGTTGTTTCAGGAAGCCAGAGCGCTGCTGGTCCATCAACTATTCGGGCAGCTCAACCAACAAAAAAAGCCGGCGCCATGAGCTCGATCGCACGGCTTCAAGACGGGATCTACGAATGGTTTAGAACCTGGCCGCAAAGGCAACCATGGAAGGATATCCCCGTTCTTCTGGCGCTCCTGCTCGGCATTGCATTCGCCTTTGTCGTGCTGTTTTGGGATCCGACGTCCGTCCGTGCCCGTTATGTCGGGTATGCGAACAACGCGCTTGCCCAAAACAATTTTCCAACGGTGCTCGTCGCCAGCGAACGGCTTCTGAGCCTCGACTCCGCCTGGCGCAACCAGGCCCTCTTTGGCGTGGCCCTCGCCCATCAAGGACTCGGGGATGATGCCAAGGCTGCGGATACCATGCGGCAGGTCGCGCCGCCTAACCGTCCGGTCTTTGCGACCGCCCACATGTATCTGGCCAAAACCATGCTGCAGCGGGTCGGTGCTGCTCCTGAACTCCTGCCTCTCATAAAGGCCCATCTCAACCAGGTCCTCGCCCTTGAACCGGAATCCGTCGAAGCTAATGAGATGCTGGGATCACTCTACGCATCGCAGAAACAATGGGAGTTCGCTTACAAATACTATACCGCCATCATCAAGGAGAGGCCGGAAGCCATGCTCCTCCTTGCCCGGATCGCCAAGGAACGCGGAAACGCGAATGCCGCCGAAACCTGGACGCGGGACGCCCAGATCCACTTCCAGCATGCGGTCGAAACCCCCGGCTCCGACAACCCGAAAAACCGGATCTCATATATCGAATCTCTCATGATGAGCAACGACTTCGAGAAGGCCAAAGCCGTTCTCGACGCCGGCCGGAATCTTTCTGGCAATGATACATACAAGACGGTTACCCCTGCGGTTTTTGCCGGTCTGGCCAAGAAGCTTGCGGAAAATGGATCTGAAGATCTGGATTTCCGCGCCAAGATGATTCGGGAAGGAATGGAAGCCGATCCCAAAGACCCTGCCCTGTTGGCTCTGCTGCTCGAACTGAGTGAGGAGAACGGAGCCGAGTCTCAAGCCGCCGGAGACCGCATCCTCAAAATCATGGAAAGAAAACACATCTGGCCGCCGCTCCTCTTCGTCGGAGCAAAGGTTGCATCTAAGCGCCAGAACACCTTCGGGATGAGAGTCTATCTCCACAAGGTGCTCCAGGATTTTCCTTTGGCTCTGCCGATGGCATGCAACCTCTCCACGACGATTTGCGACACCGGAAAGGCAGAAAATCTGCCGTTCGCACTTGAGATGATGGATTTTGCTCTGGAAAGGTTCCGCGAGCAGCCATTTCTCCGTCTCAGCAGGGGCTTGATTCTTGTCTGCTCCTCACGACCTCAGGACGCGCTCCCCGATCTCCAGTCTGCCCTTGATCATCTCGAAGACAAGTCCCCGGCACACAGGGCTCTCGCGCGGGCGTATTTTGCCCTGGGGATGGAGAACCTTGCACGTGAACAGCAACGCCTTTCCTCGCTGCCCAAAAAAGCTGAAGTCTCCACAACCGCGAAGCCTATAAATGGTGGGGTACGAAAGTGAACCCGGATTATGCAGTAGAGCAAACGAACGGCGGGGGCAGACGTCGATTTGGCGGAAGCATGGTTCCCTGATTTTTCGATTGCGGGAATCCGTCACTGCGGTAAAGTGCGGCCCGTGATTCCGGTCCGTGGTTTCTTTTGAAATTTCGGGTTTCAGGTCGTTCCATTTGTCCTTCACAACGTCAAAGCAGAACAACTTGGAGACCAATATTCAGGAGCAATGCGGAAAGAATCACTTAACTAACTGTATCCATTCCCTTTAGCCAGGGTAGCTCAGCGGTAGAGCAGGGGACTCATAAGGGCATTCTGTCAGATCTATCGCCGTTTCTTTTGCATTCGCTTGCAATGCTGAAATCCGCATGAATAAAGGGTCTGCGGGCTTCCACCCCGTTCTTTTTCGCTGTGGAAAACGATTCGCAGAGTTCTGCGGAAAGTAGAACAAATGTAGAACACGGGCCGTAGATCCGCATAAATACAGGGGTTTCCGGCTGGTGGCCTGCCCGTGGCTTCGGATGATTCGCCCATAGAAAGCGAAAATCAATGGCGGGTTGATTCTGGAGGTTTCCCATAGAGCAGGTGAAAAACACAGATCGAGTTTTGCCCAGCTCGGGCGGTGTGCGTTCGGTGCGTGGGGCGCTTTTGGCTGGCCGCTTGCTGGTGCTCTGGATCCCCCGGAGCGGGGAAAATATCACGGCAATCATGCGAGGGGGTTCGCGGTTTCTGCGAACGGGCTTCAAGTGGAGATCCTGATAACCGGTCCAAGCGTGGGGAAAAGTCGGGCAAAAGCGGCGGTGATGGGTGTGTGAGTCCCCTGCTCTAAAAGTCGTTTTACCATAGCAAAGCACCGTGCAACCACGGGTATGTTATACATTTTGTTCTACTCTGTCCGGTGTTCTGATGGGTTTTGACGGCGGCGCGATGCCCGTGCGAACCAAGAAAATAGCCGGGTATGGGTTGCTCGGACAACGGGGCCTAATTCCCCGCGTCAGCAAACCTTGCTCGGCCAGATGAACAATCGCCTAAAACATGAAATTGTAAAGCATGCTCCTCCTGCGGTTCGGGGATAGACTTCGGACTGTGCCAAGAATGGCGGGACAGTGAAGGCGAGCGGACCGTGGCGGGCTTGCAGATCGGCAGGAGTATGTCGGGGCGGTCAGAGGCGAGCGGGGGGGAGGGGGTCGCGGTTTGAAGCCCCCTCCCTCGCCACCGGATTGGTCGGGGTAAACGTGAAATTTTATTTAAAGGGGCTTCACTTTGCTCTGATCAGCTGATGCGCTCATGACATGCCCCTGACGAAAATAGAAAAAAAAGCGGCGGCGGCGGTGGCTGGGATTGAGAAACACTGGGGTCTGAAGCAAATCGGTGACCATCTCGGGGTGAATCGAATGACGATCCGCCGGCTTGTGGATTCTGGCCACTTGCAGGCGGTGTGCGTTGGGGGTCGAATTGTGGTGCCAGAATCGAGCATCAAGCGATACTTGGAGCGCAACAGGCTTCGCACTGATTGGAATTCTGAAAAGTGAGCGTCTTGAAAAAGAAGGCGGCTAAAGCATCAGATGCAAGGCAGTGCTCCCAGGATGGCGAAGATGGGCTTTTATTGTGCCGGGGGTGCCGTGGGGTCGGGTGGCCTTTGGTGGGTCGCAGCAACGATGTTTGCCAGAATCGGGACCGGGAGTTCGACGGCGGCTGAGAGGATCATTCCGCAAATTTTCCGGAAAGAAGATCCGGGATAAAGTTGACGTGTTCCCTGATCGAATCGGCTAGGCGAAGTGCGGCGGATGGGGGGAAGACAATCGCGTGCGTGCGGTCCCCGCGCTTCTGGGTGATCATGATATGGCCCCATGTCGTGCGGGCGTGTTGGATGGTGATGCCCCCGGCGTCGGTGATGCGTTCCAATTCCTCGTCTGTGAGTTCGGCCATTTCGTGACCGGCTTTCTCAAAGGTGTTTTCGAGCTTCGATTTATGCAGCTCCTCTTCGGTAATGAGGTGCCCGTTTGTGTTTGGTTGGTTGGTGGTTTTCATAAAGTGTCAGGCGGCTTTGCGTTTGATTAGTTCTTCGCGGATACCGTCGCGCACGGTTTCGGAGACTTCATCCCACCGCCTTGGTGGAGCCTTTTGTTGGGTCTCGCGGAAGACTTCTTGCCACCCCGTCGGCTCTTGTTTCGTGCTTGCTTGAGTGAATCCGCATTTGTGCGCGGCCTCATCGGCCTTTGAAATTTCTGCGTTCCAGTGGTTCAGACATCCGGATAGATCGCGCCGCCGATATTTAACGACCTCTCCGGCCTGTCGGTAAAACCATTCGAGAATCTGCCAGTCATGCTCTGATGTGGCGGCTACAACATTGCGAGCCCGCTTCCAGGCTGATTCCTGTCCGCGATCGAGCGGGGTTGTTGAACGCATCCGGAAAAGCTGACGAGCGCGCAGAAGAAGGTCTTCGGATTTTGGTGATGGTGCTGAGTCATTCAGAACCAAAGGATCCCTATTGATGATTCTTGATGATTCTAATGATGATTCGGGTGACATGGGCGTCACCCCCTTTGTGCTGCAAATGTCACCCCTTTGTGTCTGGGATGTCACCCGTGACAATTTGTCACTGGTGACATGCGCATCACCCCCTACGGTGATCCGATAGCGGTTTGTTCCATGCTCCCCTGCGTTCTGCTCAACATCCAGGAAGCCACCCTCGCGGAGCTTCTTCACGATCCTTTTGACGTGGCGGGGTGTCATTCGTGACTTTTGCGCAAGGCTGTCGATTCCTGGCCAGCATACTCCCTTTTCGTCGCTGTGGTCTGCCAGTGCCAGCAGGACAAGGAGATCTCCCCCGGCAACCTCTGCCGATTCCCAGACGCGAGTCATGATTCGGATGCTCATAATTTCATAAAAAAAAAAGAAAAGGGCGGGGCTCCCGCTTGCGGGTTTGATGTCGGGTTACGGCTTCGACCTAGGTGATTTTGGAACGAGGTTTGCCCGCGCGAATTCTCCGGCTCCGGCACGGCGGTTGAAGGTGTCCATCGCTTCGGGCATGACGTAATTCCTCCCGCTGATATTTGTGGTTTCGATGAATCCCTGCCGTCTCCACCTCCAGCAAGTTGCGGCACTTATGCCCATAATTTCTCTCCAGCGGTCGAGGGCCAGAGGGACGGGTGGTTGAATGTGTGTGTTCATGGTCGTGAGTTCATTATATCAAGGCAATGCAAGCTGCGTTTCATGCCATTCGCAACGCACTTGCTGGATTCCATTATACAGGGCAAACCAAGCGATTCGTTGGAGGTTGATCGAGGTCCGGAGATCCCAACGAATGGAAGGGGGTTTCCCAAGTGTGCGCGTGGAATCGGGGCCGTGCTCCGGCTGGTGGTTGCCGTGCTGGTGGTCCGACTGGTGGTCGATTGTGGAAGAGGTTGTCAAAAGAACCAAGCATGCCAGAATTCTCAATCAGTAACCGCAGCGCCCTCCCACTGACATGAAACACCTCACCTACATCGGCGGAGCCATGACCACAGCCTGCATGCTCGCAAACAACAACCAAATGCTGCCCGTTGCTCTGTTCGTCCTGATCCTCGGGTTTGTTCTCGACTTCGGCAACATCCTTGCCCATCGGACCAAGCGCACGCAGCTCCTCGCCAGCTTCGTTCTGCCAGCTCTTCCGGCTTGGGCGGTGATTCTCAGTCATGGACCGTTGGACTTCGCGCAGCTCGCCCTCATCCTACTTTCATGGTTGCTCGTCGGCGGATTCGTCCTCAGCGTTGCAAAAATATGCGAAGAAATCGTTCCAAGGAAATCCTGACCCTCATCCTTCGGACCGGAAGAAGACTTCGGAGCGGGGGTTTGATCTAGCCCTCGGTGGACTACTTAAACGCCATTTCTGTGGCTGGCAGTCGGCCTACGCCGCGAAGGTGCGCAGGGTCTCCCAGAGGCGGGCGTGGTCGAGGAGGATGTCCTTGAGGCCCTGGCGGACGGTGGGGGAGTTGAGGGCCTGGGTGCTCATCTGGGTGTGGGCGTCGAGGGCGGACATGATGGCGCTCAGGAGCTCGGAGTTGAGGTCCGGGGAATTGGCGAACTGCTCGCGGCTGTTGTTCGCGGCCTGCTGCTGGAGCTTCGGGGATTCCAGGAGTTTGCCCATGATGACCTTGTTGACGTAAACGAGCTTGTCCTGGTCGGTGAGCTCGCCCTCGAACAGGTCGTTGACCTTTTCGATGATCGCGCTGAGGTAGGCCGTCTCTTTTTCCTGCACCCGGCCGCTGCCGGCCTCGGTGATCGGGTCGAGCTTGGGCGTGTTGCCCGCACCGAGCGGCATCGGGCGCTTGCCGAGGTTTTTCAGGTTGTGGTGGGTGAGCACGACCTTCGAGAGGTCGATGCCCTCGCGTTCGCGCCCGAATTCCAGCAGCGGGATCAGGACTTTGAAGAAGATCGAGCGTTTCTCGACGGCGGTGTTGCCGTAGTCGAAGATCTGGGAGAGGAACGTGTAGAGCCGCACGTAGGCCCCCATGTCGCCCTTGAACAGGATCAGCGCGTTCAGCTCGTCTTGGGCGGCTTTGGCGGCAGCCTCGTCCTCCTTGGCTTTGGCCACCTTCAGGGCCTCCTGGGCCGCCTTGTAACGCTTCATCAGGCGGTCCACGACCGGCGTCAGCGCGGCAACGAGGTCGCCCTGTTTGGATTTCGGGTTCAGCTCTACCGCCACGACGCGATCCACCTCGAAGTCGTCGTAGTGCCCGGCGGCGTCGAGCTTGGCGCGGAGATTGAAAACGAGATTCGGGTCGGTCGTGTTCGCGAGCTCGGCGGTCGTGTAATAGGCCTTGAATGCGGCCAGCACGTCCGCCGTGTCGTTGACGAAGTCCAGCACATACGTTGTATCCTTGCCGGGGTGGGCGCGGTTGAGGCGGGAGAGCGTCTGCACGGCCTGGATCCCCGCCAGCCGCTTGTCCACATACATGCCGCACAGAAGCGGCTGGTCGAAGCCGGTCTGGAATTTGTTTGCGACGAGAAGGATTTGGTATTCCTCGCCCTTGAACGCCTCGCGGATGTCGCGGCCTTTCAGGTTCGGGTTCAACATCTCGCTGTTCTCGGTAAAGGCATCGGGGCCGGAGGCTTTGTCATTAACCTCGCCGGAGAACGCCACAATCGTCCGCATGGGGTAGCCACGACTCTTGATGTATTTGTCGATGGCGAGCTGCCAGCGCACGGCCTCGATCCGGCTGGCGACGACGACCATCGCCTTGGCCTTCCCGGCCAAGAGCGGGGCCACGAACTGCCGGTAGTGCTCGACTACAATTTGCACCTTCTGGGCGATGTTGTAGGGATGGAGGCGAACCCAGCCCATGATCCCCTTCATGGCGGCGGTGCGCTCGACCGTCTTCTCGTCGT
>CAZSDC010000070.1:0-13669 GCA_964605515.1 uncultured Chthoniobacter sp. | reverse complement strand
TCAGAGGGGAATGGGCAGGACTGGATTCGAACCAGTGAAGGCGTAAGCCAGCGGATTTACAGTCCGCCCCGTTTGGCCACTTCGGTACCTACCCTTGGAAAATTGCGCGAGGAGTCACTGAACTACCGGTTAGCCGGTGGGGCAACGCGCGGTTCAATGACAATGGATTTTATCACAATTTTTGGCAATGGAAAATCGTTGCTGTTCGTGGGCTGATTGCTGATGTAGTCCAGCACGTCGAGTCCTTCGAGCACTTCGCCAAAGACGGTGTATTGGCCGTCGAGCTTCGGCATCGGCTGAAGGCAGGCGTAAAACTGGCTGCCGTTGGAGTTTTTTGCCGGGTTGATTTTGTCGGGAAGCCTGGCCATGGCAACCGACGCTTTTTCGTGGTGGAGTTTGATCTCGGCGGGGATGGTGTAGCCGGGGCCTCCGGTTCCGGTGCGGTCTTCCTGGCCCCATCGGCTGGAGGGATCGCCGGTCTGCACGAGGGTGCCTGGCAGGGCGCGGTGAAAGCGCAGGCCGTTGTAGAATTTTTTCCGGATGAGCGTTTTGAAGTTTGCGACTGTTAGAGGTGTCGTGTCGTCGTAGAGCCCGATGACGACGCGCTGGAGTTCCTTGGCTTTGCCGACGCGGATCTGGAGGACGGCGACATCCGGCCCGAGCGGCGCGGCGTGCGCTCCTGGGATGGCGGAAGCGAGGAAGAGGAGAAGGGCAATGTGGAATTTCATTCAGGTCAAGATGGGACGTTTTACAAGTTTCCCAAGGGCGTTGCCCGCCATATCGGCGGCCACGAACGATTCGGAATCTTCAAACTCACGGTTGAGATAACCGAGACCGATGGTTTCCGCCAACTCAAAATCGCTGCTCCTGCTTGTCAGGACTCCGGCAAGATCGCCAGGCTGGCCGGGCAGGTGAAGCGAAAGCTGCTCATCCGATGTGGGATCCAGGGTTCCGCGGAAGGCATGGAGGCATCGGTTTACGCGTCCCACGCTTTTCAGCCGCGAGACGACCTCCTGCCCGACGTAGCATCCCTTGTTGAAATCGACGGAGGAGGAGTCCAGGCGGGCCTCCTGCGGCAGGGTGCTGGAATCCAGCTCCGAGCCCCAGCGGGGAATGGCTCGGTCGATGCGCAGGAACTCAGCCTCTGCAGGATCCGCCATCAGCATCTCCGCCGGCGCGCGGGAGGTGTCGTATCCGCAGACGCCCAGCCTGTTGATTTGGAGAGCTCCGGCCGGAGGTGCGACCGATCCAAAAACATGGAACACCGGAGACGGGGGGGCAATGAAAGCGAGGGTGACATCATCCGATATGATGTATCGTTCCAACCGCGCGAGCGTTTCCTCGCGCAGGGATTCGACGACTTCGATCACCAGAGAATCGCCTTCCTGCCAGACCCACAGCGGCGCACAAAGTTTGCCCTTGGCGGTCAGAAGCAAAGCGGAGCGCGCCGAGCCGACGGCGAGTTTGAAGATGTCGACGGTAAGCTGCCCGTTGAGATACCTGGCCCGATCAGCTCCGGTGACACGGATCAAGGCGGTGTGCTCGACAGGAAAATAGCCCCCGGAATTCCGGAGGGTTTGCAGGCGGTCCGCCCTGCTCACTTTTTGCTGCGGAACAGGCTCCAACCGCGCGTTGCCTTGGTTTCCGTTGGCACGCTCCCGACCGGTGTGGCGTCCGCAGCCACTTCCGGGAGTGCATGGCCTTGCCCCGGATAACCGTAGAACCTCGAAATCACAGAGAAATCGGAATCCCCCCAGCCTTGCTGGATGCCGGCCATCGCGGTGCCCGCGAACGCCGAGGCGGCGGGCAGATCGATCTCCTTCTCCGCCGCAAGGCCCAGCGCGAGCTGGATATCCTTGAACATGTGCTTGAGGGAAAACCGGGGTTCGAAGTCGCCCGAGATCATGCCGGGAATTTTCAAATCCATCAGAGGCGAGCGGATGGCATGGGACTGGAGCGCCAGCGAAAGCGTCCGGAGGTCGATCCCGTTTTTGTCGAGGAGCGCATGCGCTTCGGCGAGCGCTTCAACGGCCGAGGCGGCCATGAGATTTGTGGCGATTTTGACAATCGAGGCCTGACCGATTTCCCCGATTTCCAGAATCTGCTTCGCGGAGGCTTGCAGGATCGGACGGACTGTATTCAGGACTTCCGGATCCCCTCCGATGAAGTAAACGAGTTCGCCCTGCGCGGCCGCATCGCGGCTGCCGGTGAACGGGGCGTCGAGGAATTTGGCATGTCTCGACGCAACGATGTCCGCCGCTTCCCTGGTTTCGTGAGGGGAGATTGTGGCATGGTTCATCACGACATGGTCGGGGGTCAGAGCCGGCGCGAGGTTTTTGACGACCGAGAGCAAGGCGGGGCCGTCGGAAACAAAGATCTGGATATGTCTGGCCACCTCGGCCACCTCGGCAGGAGAGCTGAGGAAATTCGGTTCTGGCCGGGGGGAACGGTTGTGGATCCACACTTGGAATCCGCTTTTTCTCAAAGCGGAAACCACCCTGCTTCCAATGATGCCGAGCCCGATGACCCCGGCCGTGGGTTTTGCCTGCCGTGCCATTCGCCCCTTCAGTTTCCTGCGGGCAGCGTGGAGTCGATCTGGGCCGAGTCCTTGAGCTTCTTGAGGACCGCCTGCACCGCCTCGCGTTGCTTGGCGCTCTTAAGGTAAGCGATGATCTGGTCCTTGACTTCCTCGAAAGGCACTGTGCCAGCGGGTTTCTTTTCTGTCACCTTGATCACGTGCCAGCCGAACTGGGTCTTCACGGGATCGCTGATCGTGCCCGGCTTCTGGCTGAAGGCGGCTTCGGCAAACTCCGGAACCATGCGGTCCTTGGCAAAGAAGCCCAGGTCGCCGCCGGACTCCTTGGCGCCGGGTTCTTCGGAGAGCTCCTTGGCGAGCTTGCTGAAATCCTCACCCTTCTTGGCCCGTGCCTCCGCCTTTTTCGCAGCGGCTTCTTTCTGTTTCACGACTTCGGCCGAGTCGTCCTTGTTGACCAGAAAGAGAATATGGCTGGCCTTGACGGTTTCCGGATTTTTGAACTCCTCGGTGTTCGTGTCGTAGAACTTCTTCGCATCCGCGTCGGCGATTTTGTCGCCGTCTTTGATCTGGCTTTGCATCCAGCGCTGCTGCTGGAGCATGGTGGTGAGGGCAGCCTTGAGCTTGTCGGGCGACTGGCCGGCCTCCTTGAGCTGTGCCTCGAAGGCTTCCTCGGTGGGAAACTGCTTTTTGAGTTTGGCGATTTCAGCGGAGACATCTTCGTCAGAAACGGTCTCGCCCGATGCGGCTTTCGCCACAAGTTTGTCCATGATCAGTTCGTCAAGAATCTGACGGTAGCCGTTCAGCTTCTGCTCGGGAGTGAGGTCGGCGGCTTTTACGCCTGAGGCCTGAACGGCGGCGTTGAAGGCTTCCTCCACCTGGGCTTTCGTGATGTTTTCCCCGTTGACTTTGGCGACCGGATCTTTCAATTCCACCGAGGGAGCGGCCGATTCGGAGGCGGCTGCAGCGTTTGTGCCCGCTGCGGATGGAGCGACAGTTGTGGCCGGAGCAGCGGAAGGAGTCGCTGTCGGCGCAGGGGTGGAGGGAGCCGCTGTTGGAGACGGCGCAGGCTTGCAGGCCGGCAGCATTGCCAGCGTTGCTGCGGCGAGCGGGAAGAGGATGGCGGCGGAGAGAGGAAATCTTTTCATTGGAATAAGAGACATACGATGGGCAGGAATGTTCATCGAATGCGAGTGTAAAAAACAGAATTCCAGCCGGGGCGGCCCGGATGTCTGGCGTGCCATATTCCGCCGGCAGTGGAAATTCTGCTGATATCCGCCGAAAGACGTGTATTTTCCGGGGGGCCCACCGAGGGCTTCGCGTATGGCATTTTCAGAAATTTTCAACCAGATCCATCGGGGCAAATCCCGTTCCGTGCGGGCATTTGAAGCCTTGCTGGCGCCGATGGACAGTCACGGCCTCGCGGAACTCGCGTCCGAAGCCGCCGCTCTGACGAGACGGCATTTCGGACGCACGATGCGCCTTTTTGCGCCGCTTTATCTCTCGAATGAATGCATCAATTCCTGTGCGTATTGCGGGTTTTCGCGCGAGAACGCGATCCAGCGGGTCACGCTGGAGATCGATCAGGTCGAGGTCGAGGCCAGGCATCTGGCGGCCGAGGGATTCCGGAACGTCCTCCTAGTGGCCGGCGAGCATCCGAAGTTCGTCGGCAGCGAATACCTGGTGCGATGCATCGGGCGCCTGCGCGGGTTTATTCCCGGCATTTCCGTCGAGGTGGCCCCAATGGAAAGCGAGCCCTACCGGGAGCTTGTGGGCGCTGGAGCCGAAGGGCTGGTCGTCTACCAGGAGACCTACCACCGCGAAACTTATCAGAACATGCACTTCCACGGGCCGAAAAAAGATTTTTCCTGGCGGCTGGACACAGCGGAGCGAGGGCATGAGGCGGGGTTTCGACGGCTCGGAATCGGGGCACTCTTCGGCCTCTGGCATTGGCGGGAGGAGGCGCTGGCGCTGGCGGAGCACCTGGAATACCTGCAGCGTGTTTGCTGGCGTTCGCAAATCACGGTGAGCGTTCCGAGATTGCGTCCGGCTGCTGGGGCATTCGAGCCGCCTCATCCGTTGCCCGACCGGGAGTTCATCCAGCTCCTCTGTGCATTGAGGGTGTCATTTCCCACAGCCGGGATCGTGCTGAGCACGCGCGAATCGGCGGCATTGCGCGACATCGTGGCTCCTCTTGGTGTGACGATGATGAGTGCCGGCAGCCACACCGAACCAGGTGGCTATACGGGACAAGGACGGGAAGCTCTCCACCTGACCGTCCGCGGGAAGCCGTTGAACGGGTCTGGAGCCAGTGCTGCGACCGAGCAATTCGCGATTTCCGACGAGCGGGACGCGCGCACCATGGGGGACACCCTCGCCCGGATGGGATTGGAGCCGGTGTGGAAGGATTGGGATGTGGGGATCCTCGGTGCCGCATGACGACGCTGACGATCAACGGCGAAGAGCGGGGCTTGGCGGCGGCGACGGTTGCCGGTATGGTCGAGGAGATGGAACTGCCTGGTGCGCTGGTGCTGGTCGAGCACAACGGTTTGGCTCTGCGGAAGTCGGAATGGGAGGTCACGCCGCTCAATGACGGCGACCGGATCGAAATCCTGCGGGTCTCGGCGGGGGGGTAAATTCCAGCCAGTCCCCTACAAGGAGGCGGCTGACCGGGTTTTATTTTCCCAGCGGGTCAGGAGGTGGACGACCACGTTGGTTCCAAATTTGTAGGTTGCATCAAGCGAACCGGGCGAGATGTTCCGCAGATAGGTTGCACGGTTGCTATAGATCACATCGTTGATAGCGATATACTGTTGCTTCTCATTTTTCCGCAGGTCGATCTGCCCTTGGTCATTGAGCCCGATCTGCCACATGTCCCCGTAGTCGTTCGGGGTGTAGATGATGGCCACCTCGCCGTAGATTTTCAGCGCATAGATCGGTTCGCTGTAATAGTTCAAGCCCGGCGGAACGTCTTTGATCTCGGGGTAGTAGGCTTGGGAGGTGTAGATCGGGTGGTTGAGCGGCAGGGCCTCCCAATTCTTGTCCACATCGGGAATCACACGCTTCATCTCACGCCGGAACGCGATGTCAAAGCGGGAATTTCTCCCCGGGATCGAGCTATCGCCCCAAACCGCGCCGCCGAGGCGGATATATTTTTGGAGGTTATCCACTTCTTTGTCGGTCAGTCTGAAATCGCGGGTTCCCGTGAGGAAAATAAACGGCGGCTTGACCGAGAACAGCTCGTCGCTGTCGAGCTTGATGGCCTTCACGTTCTTATAGTTGGTCTTGACCTTGTTTTTCGACCGCGAGCTCATGAAGTAGAGCAAGTTTGGAAGGCTGCCATTCCAGATCGTGTTGTTCGCGATCTGGACCGTGGAGTTCCAGTTGCCACCGGCGTATTGTCCAAGGTAGGCGGTAAATTCAAATTCCCGGTTCCGGGTCCCCGTTCCGCTTCCGGTGCCTTTGCCCCATCCGCCGGTGAAGGCCTTGATGGCGGAAGCCTGGGCGCCGGTGAGCCCCTCCGCGCCGACGCTGGCGGGCTTGGGCGCGCTGATCTCCGTCGCCGGAGTCGCGGGGGTCACCGGGGTGACGATCATCTGCGCCATGGTGAAGTTCACGGGCGAAGGGGCGACCGTGGTGATGGTGTTCACCGGATTGGACATGGGGGTCACGGTGATATTCGGTGTCGGCGGAACCTGCGGGGTATTCTGCGGGGGAGGGGTTGTGGCCTGGGTGTCACCGCTGGTAAATCCGCCTTGCTCTCCCTCAAAATCCGGCGGCTCCTGCACGGCTTGGAAGAGGACAGTCGTCCCAAAAATCGCAATGAGAATGACGTGGAGGACAAATGAAATCGTGAAATCCCGCGAATTGCTGAACTTGTCGATCAGCTTCTGGACGGCTGGATTCGTTGCGGAGGGCATGGGCAAACCCTAGGACACGCTCCCTCTCAGCGCGAGGAAAAATGTCGGGCCAGTCGTGAATATGCGGGCCCGAAAGCGGCCGCTTTGGCTGAGACGGGATTCCGGGAGGTTCTAACGGACGGTCACGGGATTGAGATTCCAGATTTCGCGGGCGTATTCGGAGATCGTCCGGTCGCTGGAAAACTTTCCGACGCGCGAGGTGTTGAGGATCGCCATTTTTGCCCAGCGGGGCTTGTCTTGGAAAGCGGCGGAGACATTTTCCTGAGCCTGGCTGTAGGAGGCAAAGTCTGCCAGGCAGAGGAACGAGTCGTGGTAGAGGAGGTTATCGCGCAGCGGGTGGAGCACGCCCGGGGGCTCGTCCGCGGTGAAATAGTTCGATCCCACCCAATCGACCACCGCGCGCAATTCCTCGTTCGCGTTGTAGTAGTCTTCCGGCTTGTAGCCCTTGGCAACCAGGGCGTTCACCTGCTCGACGGTGTTTCCGAAGATAAAGATATTCTCGTCGCCGACCTCTTCCAGGATCTCGACGTTCGCGCCGTCCAGGGTTCCGATAGTCAGTGCCCCATTGAGGGCCAGCTTCATGTTCCCGGTGCCGGAAGCTTCCTTCCCGGCTGTGGAGATCTGCTCCGAGAGGTCTGCAGCCGGAACGATCCGCTGCGCCAGCGAAACCCGGTAGTTCGGGAGAAATACCACCTTCAGCTTTCCGCCGATTCTTGGATCCGAATTGATTTTTGCGCCGACCGCATTGATCGCTTTGATGATCAGCTTTGCCATGTCGTATCCCGGCGCGGCTTTGGCGGCAAAAATGAACACCCTCGGGGTGACTTCGGCATCCGGATTTTGGAGGATGCGCCGGTAGAGCGCGAGGATGTGGAGAAGGTTGAGATGCTGGCGCTTGTATTCGTGCAGCCGCTTGATCTGCACATCGAAGAGGGCCGAAGGATCGACCTCCACCCCGCAGTCGTGCTGTATGATGTTCGCGAGGTCGACCTTATTGGCATGTTTCACGGCCATGAAATCGCCCTGGAATTGCGGGTCGTCCGCAAACGCCTCCAATCCGCGAAGCTTGTCGAGCTCGCGCTCCCAGCCGTTTCCGATCTTCGACGTGATGAGTTGGCTGAGCCGTGGATTGCATGCGAGCAGCCACCTCCGCGGGGTGATGCCATTGGTCTTGTTGTTGAACTTCCCCGGGTAGAGCGCGTCAAACTCGGGAAAGAGCTCGCTCTTGAGAAGCCGTGTGTGCAAGGCGGCCACGCCATTCACCGAGTGGCTCCCGACCACGGACAGGTGGGCCATCCTCACCATCTGGCTGCCCCCTTCCTCAATCAGGGAGAGCGCACGCTTCTTCTCAACATCTCCCGGCCACTTCGCCTCGACGGTTTCGAGAAAGCGCTTGTTGATTTCAAATATGATCTGAAGGTGTCGGGGCAGGACTTTCTGGAACAGCCCGACACTCCATTTTTCGAGCGCCTCCGGCAGGAGCGTGTGGTTCGTGTAGGCAAATGTGCGGGTCACAATCCCCCAGGCCTTGTCCCACGGCATCTTGTATTCATCGTGGAGAAGATGCATCAGCTCGACGATGGCGATCGCCGGGTGCGTGTCGTTGAGCTGGACCGCCACCTTGTCAGGGAAGATCTCCCAATCGGAGTTGTTCTTGTGAAACCGCCGGATGATGTCCCGCAGGGAACAGGCCACGAAGAAATACTGCTGGACCAACCGCAGCTCTTTTCCGCTTTCGGTTTTGT
This sequence comes from uncultured Chthoniobacter sp., assembly GCA_964605515.1. GTDB lineage: Bacteria > Verrucomicrobiota > Verrucomicrobiia > Chthoniobacterales > Terrimicrobiaceae > QYQL01. The sequence goes on along the minus strand of CAZSDC010000070.1, from coordinate 5,471 downwards.
CGTTCGGATAGAGAACCTTGGAAACTGTCTCGCTCCTGTTCTTTTCATGCACCGCCTGCTCGTAGCCGCCGCTGTTGAAGGCTTCGAAGTTGAACTCCTCGGAGGCGCGCGATTCCCAGAGCCGCAGGAAATTGACCGTCTGCGTGCCGAACCCTGGAATCGGGATGTCATACGGGACGCCCAGAAGCTTCTGCCATCCCACCCATTTCGAAACATAGTTTCCCAGATCGTCAAAAATATTTTCCACATGCCCGTAGAGCGGGATTTCGGTGGTGTAGTCCGGGCGAACGATTTCCCATGGCGTGCCGTATTGCATCCAGGCGTCGGGAAGCTCGACCTGGTAGCCGTTCCGGAACTCCTGTTTGAAAAGCCCGTATTGGTAGTGGATGCCATATCCGACCGCCGGCAGGTCGAGCGTGGCCAGCGAGTCCAGGAAGCAGGCTGCCAGGCGTCCTAGGCCGCCATTCCCAAGCCCCATGTCGTATTCCTCGCGCCGGAGCGTGTCCATGTCGAGGCCGAGCTTGTCGAGGGCGTCCTGAACCTCCTTGAAAATCCCCGCGCTATACATGCTGTTGACGAAAAGCCGGCCCATGAGGAATTCCAGCGAGAGATAATAGACCCGCTTGACATTGCTGTGGTGGTGCACGGTCTGCGTGGCGATCATCCGCTCGATGATGAGGCTCTGGACCGCCTTCGAGGTCGCAATCCACCAGTCGCGCGCGGTCGCCGACTCGGAATCGCGGGCCAGCGTGAATTTGAGCTGGTTGAGAATATACAGGTCAACGGGCAGCTTGTGAGGATCTTCGGTATTCATATGGTGTGGTCCCAGGGAAGCAATCGGCGCGCCAGAACGGACGCGCTCAGGCAGACGCCTTGCTGGCGGCGATGTAGGAGGCGATCGTGTTGACGCTCACGAAAGCGTTCCTTGCCACCTCGGCGCTCGGCGTGGCGACCCCGAACGTTTTTTCGATGGCCACGGCCAGCTCGAGCGCATCGATCGAGTCGAGGGCAAGCCCTTCCGGGCTGAAAAGCTGTGTTTCATCGCCGATCGCGTCGGGGGCCACCTTGAGCATGAGGCTGGCAACCAGCATTTGCCGGATGCGGGGTTTCAGATCATCTTCTTCCATAAAAAATCGTTACGAATGGTTGGGAGTCGGTCAGACTGACAGGACAGCATGAGTTCTGGCAAGTCCCGCTTGGATGTGGCGCTCGTTGAGCGCGGTCTTTTTGATTCGCGCGAGCGGGCGCGCCGTGCCGTGATGGCCGCGCAAGTTCTCGTCGATGGCCAGCCCTCCACGAAGCCGGGCACCATGATCCTGCCCCTCGCAAAGATCGAGGTTGCGGAAAAGGAAAAGTTCGTGGGCCGGGGCGGCTACAAGATCGAGGCCGCGCTTGAGGCCTTCCAGATCGACGTGACCGGCCGTGTCTGCGCGGATATCGGAGCCTCGACCGGCGGCTTCACCGACTGCCTGCTGCAACGCGGAGCGGCCAAGGTGGTTGCCCTGGATGTCGGGCACGGCCAGCTCGACTGGCGGCTGCGGCAGGACCCCCGGGTCGATGTGCGGGAGGGGGTGAACGCCCGCCATCTCGGGCCCGGCGCATTCGACCCGGCCCCCACGCTGGTTGTCGCCGATGTCAGCTTCATCTCGTTGACATTGATCTTTCCCGCCATCTTTGCATTACTGCCTCCGGAATCCGACATGGTTGTTCTCATTAAGCCGCAGTTTGAACTCAGCAAAACAGAAGTTGGCCGCGGGGGAATCGTGCGCGAAGAGGCGGCCCGGCTCCGAGCTGTGAAAAAAATTCAGACATTCATCGAAAACTCCGGGCACCGCTGGATGGCGTCCATTACCTCCCCGATCACGGGGCGCGATGGGAACGTGGAATTCCTGGCGCATCTGAAACCATGATCGGACTTCTGGCCCACTCGGAGAAGCCGGCCGCCGCCACTGTTGTCCAGGCGATGGCCTCGGAGCTGGCGAGGCAGGGCATGCCGTTTCTTGTCGAGCGGAACACGGCACCGCTGGCAGGCCTGGTGTCGGATCTCGATGTGCAGGACCTGGCAGAGCGATGTGAGCTTCTGGTCGCCATGGGCGGGGACGGAACGATCCTGCGCATCGTGCACAAGCTCCGCGACGTCCTTCCCCCGATCTTCGGCATCAATATCGGCTCGCTCGGCTTTCTCACCTGCCTCGGGCCCGGGGAGATCTCCCGCGCCGTGGCCAGCATCCGGGACCGCGACTACATATTGAGCAACCGCTTCCTGCTCGAAGCCCGGCTCACGCTTTCGGGCGGAAGGACCCGGATCCTCCACGGGCTCAACGATGCGGTCATCAGCCGCGGCGAGCGCTCCGAACTGGTGAAAATCCGGGTGCGTCTGGGCGAGGTCCCGCTGACCGAATACAATGCGGACGGCCTGGTCGTCTCCACCCCCACGGGTTCGACGGCGTATTCCCTTTCGGCCGGCGGTCCGATCCTGATGCCGGACTCGGGAGGGTTTGTCATCACCCCGATCTGTCCACATGTGCTGACGAACCGCTCGGTGGTGGTCAGCGACGCCTCGCAGATCCATGTCGATGTCTCCGGGGAGGGGCACATGGTCTTCGTCAATGTGGACGGCCAGGATTCCTGCGCGATGGGCCTCGGCGATTCCTTGGCCATCACAAAAAGCTCCCGGAACCTCCCGCTGGCCATGCTGCCGGAGCGTTCGTTCAGCGAAGTCCTGCGACAGAAATTGAAGTGGTCCGGGACAAATATATGATTCCCATTTCCGAAATCCTGACTCCCTCCCATATCAACCTCGCGCTGGCCGCCCGAGATCAGGCCGGGGGCGTGCAGGAGGTGCTTTTCAAGCTGAACGGAGACCCGAGAATTTTGGATTGGGAGGCGCTCAGGCAGGCGATCACCGAGCGGAATGCCCCGGCGATCTCCTGCGGGCCGTGCGGGATCTGCATTGCCCATGGCCGGACAAATTCCGTGCAGTCCCTCGTGATGGCGGCGGGCCGTTCGGCCGAGGGCCTCACCTCGCCAAACGTCGAGGAGCGGGTCCGGCTGGTCTTTGTCGCCGGCATCCCCGCAGCTTTCCACTCCGAATATCTGCGGGTTGTCGGCGCCATCGCGCGCCTCTGCCATGACAAGGCCCTCCTGAACAAGCTCCTGACTGTTCAGGGCCCGGAGGATTTTATCCGGCTCCTCAGCTCGGGCGAGGCCAAGCTCTAGGCGTGGATTGGGCAGATTGACGGCTGCAGGCAAACCCTGCAAAATACTTTCTTTATGTGGAACTCCGCTCATCAACACATCCTCGACCTCGTGGCCTACGAACCCGGCAAGCCGGTCGAGGAACTGGCCCGCGAGATGGGGCTCGCCGCGTCGGACATCATCAAGCTCGCATCGAATGAAAACCCGCTCGGCCCGTCACCCAAGGCCCTGGCGGCAATGCGCGAGACACTGGAGCGCGCGCATTTCTATCCGGATGGCGGGGGCTGGGCGCTTCGCAACGCGATCGCCGGCAAGCTCGGGCTCGCGCGGGAAAATGTGATCCTTGGCAACGGGTCGAACGAGATCATCGAATTTATCGGGCATGCGTTTTTGCGGCCGGGCGACGAGGTCGTGACCGCGAAACACGCGTTTGCCGTTTACACGTTGATGGCTCAGCTTTTCGGCGCGAAGACCGTCGAGGTTCCGGACCCCGGATACACCCACGACCTGACGGCCATGCTCGCCGCGATCACCCCGCGGACAAGGCAGGTCTTTGTCGCCAACCCGAACAACCCGACCGGCACGATGGTCGGGCAGGAGGAGATTGACTCATTCATGGACCGGGTTCCCGGGCATGTGCTGGTGATCTTCGACGAGGCGTATCATGAATTTCTCGACAGCCCGCCGGACGTCATCCGCTACGTCCGCGAGGGCCGGAACGTCGTGGTCATGCGCACATTTTCAAAAATCCAGGGCCTCGCAAACCTCCGCGTCGGCTATGGTCTCGCGACAGAAAAAATCGCGACCGTCCTGCAGAAGACCCGCCAGCCGTTCAACGCGAACGGCATCGCGCAAGCCGGCGCGCTTGCCGGGCTCGAGGATGATGACCACATGCGCCGCACGCGCCAGCTCACGCACGAGGGACGGAATTATCTTCAGGCGGAGTTTTCCGAGATGGGGCTCGAATTCGTTCCGAGCGCGGCGAACTTTGTTCTCGTCCATGTCGGCGACGGAGACGCGGTGTTCCAGGCTCTCCTGCGTCGCGGTCTGATCGTCCGGGCGATGCGGAGTTACAAACTCCCGGCCTGGATCCGCGTTTCCGTGGGGACGATGGATCAAAACCGTCGGTTCATCTCCGAACTCAAGGCCCTCGATGATGCAGGCGGCATCCCGCGCGGGCCGCTGGCGACGGCCTGAAGCCATGCAGGATACGATCGCAGCGATTTCCACCCCTCCGGGCGAGGGAGCGGTTGCGTTGATCCGGATCTCCGGGCCGGATGCGGCCGCAATTCTTGCGCGGATTTTTCAGCCGAAGCTCTCCTTGCCCCGCCGGGCGACCCATGGCCGGATTGTTGAGGACGGCGTGATTGCGGACGAGGTCCTCGTGACAGTCTTTCATGCTCCTTCGAGCTACACCGGCGAAGACATCGTCGAGATCGGATGCCACGGCGGCATCCTGCTGGCTGCGCATATTTTAGAGATCGTCCTCCGGCAGGGAGCGCGCGCCGCCGAGCCCGGCGAATTCACGCAGCGCGCGTTCTTGAACGGCAAGCTCGACCTCACTCAGGCCGAGGCCGTGATGGACCTTATCAGCGCCAAGACCCCGCTGGCCATGCGGGCGGCGGCGGAGCAGTTGCAGGGCCGGCTCGGCGACGAGGTCTCCGGTATCCGGGCGGAGATTCTGGAAGCGGTTGCGCACCTCGAGGCCTGGATTGATTTTCCAGAGGAGGGCATCGATCCCGCAACAGGCGAGCTCCTCATCGGGAAAATTTCGTCCTGCGCTGCACGCATCGAACGGCTTCTCTCGACGGCGGAGAGCGGGCGGGTTCTCCGGGAAGGAGTGAGGGTCGCGATTGTCGGACGTCCGAACGTCGGAAAATCGAGCCTGCTGAACCGGCTGCTCGGAATGGAGCGCGCGATTGTCAGCCCGGTCCCCGGCACGACGCGCGACACGATCGAGGAATCCGCATGCCTGCGGGGGATTCTCTTCCGGCTCACCGACACCGCCGGCTTGCGCGAAACCGGCGATCCGGTCGAGCGCGAGGGGGTGGACCGTGCGCTACGGACCATCGAGCAGGCGGACCTTGTCCTTCACATCCTCGACGCCTCCGCCGAGCTTGACGAACCCGGGCTGCGCGAACGTGAAATCCTCGTCGCGAACAAAACCGACCTGGCCCCGCGCGATGCCCGCCTGCCCGCCAGCGCCGTGCGCGTTTCGGCGAAAACCGGCGCGGGATTCCCGGAACTCGTCGAGGCCATGATCCGCGAAACCT
>CAZSDC010000069.1:0-13758 GCA_964605515.1 uncultured Chthoniobacter sp. | reverse complement strand
GCCGCGGTGGTGAACCCCGGCGACGAGGTCGTCATCCCCGCCCCGTTCTGGCTGAGCTACCCGGAGATGGTCCGCATCGCAGGCGGCGTCCCGGTGATCGTCCAGACGAAGGAGGAGAACGACTGGAAGATGACCGCCGAGGAATTTGAAAATGCGATGACCCCGTGCACGAAGATGGTGATCATCAACTCTCCCGGCAACCCGACCGGTTCCGTTTACACCCGCGATGAGCTCCGGAAGATTTCCGAGGTCGCTGCCGAGGAGGACATTTACATCCTTTCGGACGAGATCTACGAGAAGCTGACCTACGACGGGGCTGAGCACGTGAGCATTGCATCGCTTACGCCTGAAGCCTACGACCTCACGATCACCGTCAACGGTTTCAGCAAAGCCTACGCCATGACCGGCTGGAGGCTTGGTTACCTCGGGGCACCGGAGCCGATCGCAAAAGCCATCGATTCGATGCAGAGCCACATGACCTCGAACCCCTGCTCGTTCGCCCAATACGGCGGTCTGGCCGCACTGACCGGTGATCAGCAATGCGTCACCGACATGCGCGAGGAGTTCGACATCCGCCGCCAGTATATGTTCGAGCGACTGAACGCCATTTCCGGGATCAAGGCCGTGAGGCCGCTCGGCGCATTCTACGTCCTCGCGAATGTCAGCTCGTTCGGCCTGAAGTCGCAAAACTTCGCCGACCGCCTGTTGAGCAAGGCGAACGTCGCGCTCGTCCCGGGCGTCGCATTCGGCGATGATCGCACCGTCCGTCTGAGTTATGCCACGAGCCTTGACATCATCAAGACCGGCCTCGACCGCATCGAGGAGTTCTGCAAGACGATCTAATGTCCGTCCTCATCGTCGGATCCATCGCGCTGGATGACATCAAGACTCCCGTCGAGGAGCACCCGAATCTCCTCGGTGGCTCGGCCTCATACGCCGCAGTCGCGGCGGCATATTTCAGTCCGGTGAATCTCGTCGGCATTGTCGGAGACGATTTTCCCAAGGCGCATATCGACCTTCTCCAGAACCGCCGGATTGACTTGGAGGGACTCCAAATCGTTCCAGGAAAAACCTTCCGCTGGTCGGGCGAATACATGTGGGATATGAACACGCGCGAGACCCGCTCAGTGGACTTGAACGTCTTCGAGCATTTCACTCCAACGCTTCCCGCGAATTATCGGTCCACCCCGTTTGTGCTGCTGGCAAACATCGCACCGGATCTCCAGCATCACGTTCTGGATCAGGTCGTGAAGCCCCGGTTCGTCATCGCGGATACGATGGATCTCTGGATCAATATTGCGAAGGAATCCCTGATCCGCCTCCTCGGCCGCGTGGACATGCTGATCCTCAACGACGGCGAAGCCCGCCAGCTCACCAACCAGACGAATCTCGTCAAGGCAGCCAAATCCATCCTCGCGCTCGGCCCGAAATACGTTGCGATCAAGAAGGGCGAGCACGGCTGTCTCCTCTTCGGAAAAAGCGGTGAGTTTTTCAGTTGTCCGGCCTACCCGCTCGAAGATATTCACGATCCGACCGGCGCGGGAGACACGTTCGCCGGCGGTCTCGCGGGTGTTCTGGCCCGCGAGAACGACTCGGATCCCGTGAATTTCGGATCCCTGCGCCGCGCGGTGGTTTTCGGCACCGTGCTGGCGAGTTTCAACGTCGAGGCCTTCAGCCTGGAGCGCCTCAAGACCGTTGATGCCGCCCAGATCGAGGACCGCTCGCGCCTGCTCCGGCTCATGAGCCAGTTCGAGTCCGACTAGGGAGTGACGTTTTTCAAGCGTCCGCACTTTTCCATCATGCGCGTCGCCCGTTGGTTCATCTACGGTTTGCCGGTCTTCCTGCTGGTGTTGATCGCCGCCAGCTTTCTGAACTCTGCGTTTCTCTCGACCGGCAAGAAGAATGAGATGTCGATGGGCGTTCTCGGCGAACCGTCCTCGCTGAATCCGATCCAGCAAGCCGATTCGGCGGCCTCGCAGGTGTTCTCGACGATCTTCAACGGTCTGCTGAAATATGATGAGAACCTCGAAATCGTCGGCGATCTCGCGAAATCGTGGACTCTCAGCCAGACGACCACGGTGGTCTTCAAGGATTCCGCTTCCTCTGCGGCGGCGCTCAAAATGGTGGAATCCTGGAGGTCGGAATGGGCGGACTGGAAGCTGGAAGCGGCGCATATCGAGGGGAATTTTCTGCTCCTCTCGTTCACCGAACCCGGCATGAGCGCTTCGGAAAAGATTTTTTCCCTTCTGCCCCCAGATGGCATTCAACCGCTCGTAACGATTCGCGTTCAGGTCAAGGAGAACGCCAGAGGCATGTTGAAATCTTTTCGCGAGGCGAGTCCTGCGGCCCGCATTGTCAGGGATTGGGTGGAATCCGGCGGCGCCTTTGAACTGACCGCCGCCCCTGAGGTGAAAAGCGAGATCGAGGCATGGCTATCCAACCATGGAGGGGGAGAGGTCTCGCTGGGCGATCCGGTCCCGTTTCTTGCGGAACCACTCGTCGTGTTCACGCTGCGCGACCGTGTGCGTTGGCACGATGGCAAACCGTTCACCTCGCGCGATGTGGCGTTCACTTACGAAGCCATCATGGAGGATGCCTTTGCCTCACCGCGAAAGCCCGATTTCGATCTCATCCAAAAAATCGAGACTCCCGGGCTGCGCACCGTGCGGGTTACCTACCGCAAACCGTTTTCCCCGGCCCTCACCAGCTGGATGATTTCGATTCTTCCCGCCCACTTGCTGGAGGGGAAATCCCCAGAATGGTGGGCATCAAATTTCAACCGCGCTCCTATTGGCACCGGCCCGTTCAAGTTCGGAGAATGGAAGACGAACGAGTATATCCGGGTGGTGCGGAATCCGGACTATTTTGATTCCCCCGGGCCTTGGCTCGACGGGATTGTCTTTCGTGCGCTTCCCGACCAACTCTCCCTCCGTCTCGCCTTCGAAACCCGCCAAGTGGATTTCTGGTCCGCTGAGCCATGGACGGTTACTACATTTGAAAAGGATCCGCGTTTCAACGTGTTTTCCTCTCCGACAAGTTCCTACACCTACATTGGGTGGAACCTCAACCGCCCGTTGTTCAAGGATGAGCGCGTCCGGCAGGCGATGGCGCATGCGGTGGATATCCCGGCCATGGTGAAATACATCCTCTATGGACACGGCCTCCAGAGCACCGGAATTTTTACGCCGCAGATGTGGTTCTTTAACCCGAACGTGGTGCCCTTCACCTACGATCCCGACAAGGCCCGCGCTCTGCTGGATGAGGCGGGATGGGTGCCGGGCCCGGATGGAATCCGCGTCAAAGACGGCCAGCGGTTCTCGTTCACGCTTATCACCAACAACGGAAACGAAATCCGCCGCGACATCGCCACCCTCACCCAGGATGGATTCCGTAAGATCGGAATCGAGGTCAAAGTAGAACTTTACGAGTGGGCTGTCTTTCTTAAGAACCATGTCAACAAGGGGGACTTTGATGCCATGGTCCTCGGTTGGAGCCTCGGAAACGACTACGACCAGTTCCAGATCTGGCATTCCTCCCAGACCAATCCGGAGCAACTGAACGTCGTGGGTTACAAAAACCCCGAGGTGGACAAACTGCTTCAGTCCATCCGGCAGGAATATAACCGGGACAACATTATTTCCATGGCAGCCCGGCTTCAGAGCATTATTTACCAAGATCAGCCTTACCTGTTCCTCTATGTTCCGCAGGGGACCTCCGTGATGTGGAAAGACTCGTATCGAGTCTGCCGTCCGGACGGAAAAGGTGGGTGGATTAATTCACCCGTTGAGATGACAAAAGCAGGGTGGAGCTATTGGTCGGATTGGTTCTACCGCACGGAATTCAAGGACCGTCTGCCCGCGGCAGCGCGGAAATAGGAAAACCGACAGCCGGTCAGGGTTTTCCAATTTCAGTCAATTGCCCGCTGAGTTCATCGCGCTTTTCTTTCAACCTCTGAATTGTGCGGGAAGCCTTTTTTACCTCGGCCGCAGAATGTTTTTCCCCGCCGGATGTTGACGTGGACATCCTGTCCACCTCCTCCTGCGCGGAACGGATCTGGTCGTTCAAGGTTCGGATCGTGCCGGTCAGGTCAGCGAGTTTTTTTTGTTCAGCCACGAGCGCGGTGTTGTCCCCGGGCACCGTCCCGCCCAGAGGCGGCTCCTCCGCAGGCTGGGGTTGAGCGGGAGCATGGCTGGCAGCGGGGTTCTCTCCCGCAAATGGTGTTGGCTCCGGACGGGGAGGCTCCGCGTAGGTCGTTGCGAAGTAGGAGTTGTTTTTCCGGAATTCGATCCCGCGATACTGGACTACAAAATCGCCGCTTTCCTCGCGGACGAAATTCACCGCCTCACCAGCACGGATTCCTTGGATGCCATTCTCGGTGGTCACTTGGAAATCGGAGGTGGCGAAAAGCACCTTGGGTTTGGCGGGCTGAGGCTTGGGGGTGGCTGCTGGCAACTTGGGCACATCGGCTGGCGGGGGAGACAGAAACTCCTCCGGAATCGAGACCACGCTGGTAGGGACCTGTGGTTGGGCGGATTCCTTCGGGGCAGGAGGCGGGGCGGTATCCGGTGATGGAGAGCACCCCGCCAAAAGCAGGCAGAGCAAAAGCCCGCAGTTCATGCGGAAAAAAGTTGGCGTTTTGCAGGTGCGGATCTCTGCGGGTTTCAGCGGGCTGCCTGTAAGTTTCATTCCTTGGAGTTAATCCTATCACACCGGTCAATCCAAGACCCTGCGGGAAGTGGAAATTTGACTTGGATAATGAGAGCAGAGAACGAAGATGTTGCAGGCCACCGCGTTTTTCCTTTATTACTTTTTCTAATGTCAACATCCAAGGATGGCGCGACCGTTTCCAGCCCTGATTTTATCAAGGCATATCGCGTGATGCTTCGGGCCCGCGTTCTTGAGGAGAAGCTCGCAAGCCTTTACCGCGGGGGAATGATCAAAGGCGGGGTTTTTCTGGGACGCGGCCAGGAGGCTTTGAGTGTTTCGGTAGGGCTGCACCTCCGGAAAGGCGACATCTTCGCTCCGTTGATCCGCGATCAGGCTGGCAGAATGGCATTTGGCGACACAGTTCTTGACACCCTGCGGACGTATCTTGGCTCGCAACTCGGACCGATGCGGGGCCGCGACGGCAACATCCACCGCGGCAGACCGCGCGAGGGGTATTATGCCATGATCAGCCATTTGGGGGCGATGATCCCGGCGGTTTCCGGCGCCCTGCTGGCGAGGCGGATGAAGGGCGAGACCGGAATCGTCGGGGCCACCTGCCTCGGTGACGGAGGCACATCAACCGGGGCATTTCACGAGGGACTCAACGCCGCCGCCGTCGAGAAACTTCCGCTTGTCCTGGTCGTGGCGAACAACCAATACGCCTACTCGACGCCGAATTCCCGCCAGTTTGCCTGCCACGATCTGGTGGACAAGGCCGTGGGCTATGGCGTCGCAGGCCACAAGGTCGATGCGACAGATCTCGAGCTGTGTCTTCTCACGCTCCGCACGGCCGTCAAGGCGGCGAGGGAGGGTGGGGGCCCACAGCTTGTTGTGGGCGACCTGCTCCGACTCGTCGGCCACGGGGAACATGATGACGCCCACTATGTCGATCCCGCTTTGAAAACTGCGCCGATCGGACGCGACTGCCTGGCTCTCGCCGAGGAAAAGATCATTGCGAACAACTGGGCCGCAGGGACGGACACCTCCGTCTGGCGGCAGGAAGCCGAGGAAGAGGTCAACCTGACGCTGGACAAAGTCCGTCGTGAACCCGGACCGAATCCTGAAGAGGACGACTGGATGGCCTACTCGAATTCCGAGTTTGCCGAACATTACGCCGGAGCATGAGCAGCATCACCTACTTGGAGGCCATCCGCCTGGCCCAGGAAAAAGCCCTTGCGGACGACCCCAGGGTCTTTCTCTACGGGCAGGATGTGGGGAATTTCGGCGGGGCCTTCAAAGCCACCAAGAATCTTGCGAAAGAATTTCCCGGCAGAGTCTTCGATGCTCCGCTGAGCGAAGACGCGATCATTGGAATGGCGGTCGGAGCGGCGATCGAGGGGATGCGCCCAATCGTGGAAATGCAGTTCGCGGATTTCTCGACCTGCGGATTCAACCAGATCGTGAACCATGCCGCGACGCTGTATTACCGGACCGGGGTTCCCTGCCCGATTGTGGTGCGTCTGCCATCCGGAGGCACATCCGGCGGTGGTCCGTTCCACAGCCAGAGCATGGAGGCCCTCTACGCCCACTACCCGGGCCTGGTTGTGATGACGCCGGCAACGGTCGAAGATGCCTACAGCATGCTCCTCGAGGGAGTGGCTCTCGATGACCCCGTCATCTTTTGCGAGCACAAGTTCCTCTATTATCACCTGAAATCGGAGCGCCTTCCGGAGAGCGTTTTGCCGGTCGGAAAAGCCCGCCTGGCGAGGCCCGGCCGCGATGCCACAATTGTTACCCATGGCGCGATGCTGCACGAATCTATCGCGGCGGCCACCGACCTGGCCGCGGATGGATACGAGATCGAGATTGTTGATCTCCGCACGGTCAAGCCGCTGGACATGGATACCGTGCTTGCCTCGGTCGCACGCACCGGACGCCTTCTCTGCGTCAGCGAGGAGTGGCCGTGGGGTGGCGTTGCCGCCGAGGTCATTGCCCGGGTCACAAGCGAGGGCTTCGGCCTGCTGGATGTCGCGCCCCAGCGCCTCAACGCCAAGGATACGCCGGTTCCCTATCACCCCGATCTCTGGTCCGTCCACCGTCCGACCGCCTCTGCGATTGCCGAGGCGGCCCGCAGGCTGTTAAATATATAAAGTCCCATGGCACTCGCTCCTATTCTCATGCCACAGCTTGGCGAATCCATTGCCGAGGCAACCATCGTCCGGGTTTTGTTCAAGGAGGGCGACGCTGTCCATGCGGACGCCGATCTCATCGAGGTTGAGACGAACAAGGCCGTCATGGGTGTGACCGCGCCGTGCTCGGGCACGCTTGGGCAGATCCTCGCCGAAACCGGACAAAGCTATCCGGTAGGCGCGGTGCTGGGCTACATTGAAATCAGCAATGAGGACGCCCGCCGGCTTGGAATCGAAGAAGAGGAGCCAAAGGCCAAACGCATCGAGAAGAAACGCGTAGAAAAACCGGTCGTTCCCGCAGCCGTCGAGCCAACGGTTAAGGGCGGCCTGCCTGTTCCCGCCCACGCAGGCGGTGCCAGTTACCTTTCTCCGAGGATGAAGGCGCGCATGTCAGAGCTCGGCCTGCGCATGTCGGACCTGTCGGGCATTCCGGGCAGCGGTGCTGGCGGCCGCGTCACGATCGAAGACCTTGAGCGATTCATGGCGGGCATCGAGCGGAATAAAACGACCCCTGCTTCCCCGATGCGCAAAGCCGTCGCGGATGCCATGATCCGGAGCTGGTCGCGTCCGCTGGCCACGGTGTTCCGCCCGATCACGCTGGACAACCTCCTCGCCCACCGGAAAAAACACCCGCAGAAGCCCGGCCCGGCCCTCTACACGCTGCGGGCGCTGGCCATTGCGCTCGGCGAGAACAGCGCGCCTGCCGGACGCCTCATCGGCGAGCGCATCGTCCACCCGCCATCGATCGACATCGGATTTGCCGTCGAGGCCGAGGATGGCGTGATGGTTCCGGTGATCAGAAATGCCGACCAGTATCCGCTCGATGATCTCGTGCCGCGCTACAACCGTCTGGTCGAGTTGGCCCGTCAGAGAAGGCTGCCCGCAGGCGATACCGGCGGATCAATTGCCACGGTCACAAACTATGGAACCTTCGGCCTCACACTTGCCACCCCCATCCCTCTGCCCGAGCAGACCCTGCTGATCGGCATGGGCGTCGGGCGAACGGTTCCGTTCTGGAACCCTGCGATTGAGGAGTTCATTCCCGTCGTCGAAGCCCAGTTCACCCTCAGTTTCGATCACCGCGTGCTGGACGGCGGAGCCGCTGGACGCCTGCTCAAGCGCGTCGCGGAGCTGCTCGAAGATCCCGTCCAGTTGTAGGGGCGGAGGCCGGTCAGGGGATTGCCGTTATGCACCCGGCGCACCTTAGCCAGGTGCGTAGCCAATATTGTTGTCTTGGGAACCGGGGCCATGGGGGAAATATGATCAGGCCCAGTTTCCGTTTCATGCTTCCAGGTGCTCTAGGACTTTCAGGAAGGGGACATCTTCGAGAATCCCGAACGCATCGTGCCGGGTCAGGCGGTCACGCGTTGTTGCAGGACTGGGAATTCCGCAGAGAAATCGTGCGAGCGGTCGTGCGCTGCGAAGGGCGGCATGGCCTTCCGCGCGCAGGGATTGGATGGTTTTCAGATCGGCAATCGAGATGTCACGTTCCGGGCTGCGTGGCATGGGAGCGGCGACGGTGCCCATGCAGTGCCCGCAGTGGCCGCATGAGGGAGGGTGGGGTTCGCCGAAATACTCGAGGAGATGCCGCGTCGAACACCCGGGATCCTCGGCGAAGCTGACGATGCGGGCCAATCGGGCGAGGTCCTGGCTTTCGCGTTGTGTGAAAATTCCATTGAGCCAGGTGGCCAGCTCCCGGGGCGAGCGTTCCTTGGCTCTGGGCAGGAGCCGGAACCGGTGCCTCAGCCCTCCGGGTTTCAGCTCGATATCTCCGGATTCTTCCAGGTATCCCAGCGCCTTTAAAATCCGATCGCGCGACTGCCCGGTGGACTCTGCGACGGCCGTCACATTAATGCTCAGCCAGCGCCTTCCACGTTTTCCTGCCGCAAAAATCTCCTGCAGGAACCGCTGACGCACGGCTGTGTGACCTGCAATTACTCGTTCCTCCGGATGGTGGAATGCGATTTGCAAGGTGGAATAGAATATCCCGGCCGGCTCGAGGATTTTCTCCTTTTCCAGGTAGGTGATGACGGTTTCCAGCACGAGCGGGCGGACGTCCGTCGTGCGCGAGAGGTCATAGCGGCTGATGTCGAACTCCCCGCCCTGACGGAGAAGATGGTCCACCAGGTGTCGCAGTGCCTGCTCATCGGGAGAGTCCCCAAGCGTGAAGTTTTGGAGGACGATCAGATCGTCAGCGCATGCCAGCATCTCGCAATGCGCCGGCTGTCCGTCCCGCCCGGCGCGACCGATCTCCTGCTGGAAGTTTTCCAGCGTCTTCGGAAGGTTGTAGTGATAGACAGATCGGATATCGGCCTTGTCAATGCCCATGCCGAACGCAATCGTCGCCACCATGACCTCGCAGCGACTGGCCATGAAGTCTTCCTGGGCCGCCGCGCGCACCTCATCCGCCAGGCCCGCATGGTAGGCACGGGCGTTCACACCGGATTTTTTTAGGTGTGCGGCCACGCTTTCGGTCGTGTGCTGGAGGGTGGCATACACGATTGATGGAAATCGTTTTTCGGAGAGCAGTTTTGAGGTCAGAAGGTCGAGCCGTCGGGGAGCTTCCACCTGGGTGATGTGGACGGTGAGGTTCCGGCGCAGGAACGATGTCTGGACGTGGTCCCGTCTGGTAATGCGGAAGCCGCGGCAGATGTCCTTGGCCACCGCAGGCGTAGCCGTCGCCGTCAGGGCCAGAATCCGCCGGACGCGCAATTTTTTTGCGAGAGCCGCGAGGCGGAGATATTCCGGGCGGAAATTGTGTCCCCACTCGGAGATGCAATGTGCCTCGTCAATCGCGAGGAGGCTGACTGACGCCCGCTTGAGTTTCGCCATGAACGCCTCGCTCACGAACCGCTCCGGGGCCACATAGAGGAGCTTCAAGAAACCGGAAGCCATGCCCTCAAAAATTTCCGCGACCTCGGTGGCGCTGAGCGTTGAATCCAGGCGCGCCGCCGGTATCCCGCGTGTCCGGAGCGAATCCACCTGGTCTTTCATCAAGGCGATGAGAGGGGAGACGACGAGCGTGAGACCGTCCAAAAGCAGGGCGGGAAGTTGGTAGCAAAGAGACTTTCCTCCGCCGGTCGGAAACACCGCCAGCGCGGAACGTCCCTCCAGCAGAGTCCGCACCACCTGCTCCTGCCCCGATCGAAACTCCGTGTGCCCGAAATAGCGCAGCAATCCGGCGTGAAGGTCTTCTGCTGCGGAGTCGGTCACCATGCGTCCCGAACCCCGTTCATTGTGCGATCAGTTCGTGGCGAAGCATGTCCAGCGCAGCCTGTGTGGCGAGCTGCTTGAAGGTCTCGCGGTCGCGGGGGAAGCTGTGTTGTTTGCAGAGGCTCGGTTTTCCTCGTCGGGCCAGCGCGATGAAGACGAGTCCGACCGGCTTGGTTTCCGACCCTCCGCCGGGTCCCGCGATTCCGGTCAGCGAGAGCGCGAAATCCGCGCCGGACTTATCGAGCGCTCCGGCGGCCATGGCCGCTGCCACGGGTTCGCTCACCGCGCCGTGCGCCTGGATGAGCGCGGAAGGGACGCCGAGTTCGGAGGCTTTTGCCTCGTCGGCATAGGTAATAAATCCGTGGGTGAAAATCTCCGAGGCGCCAGGGACGTTGGTCAGCCGATGGGCGAGCAGTCCGCCTGAGCAGGACTCCGCCGTCGCGATCTTGAGGTTCAGCCGCCGGAGCCTGTCCACGACCCACCCCTCAAGATTTTCCCCGGTTTTTGAGAGCAGGTGACTGCCGACTGCACGATGGATTTTGGGTTCGACTTCATCCAGCAACTCCCGCGTGCCGATCAGCCGCAGGTCCACCTCATTCGGACGCGCGCAATATCCGACTTCCACGTCTCCGCGCCTCTCCAGTTCAAGGCCGACGGATTCCTCGACAGCACTTTCTCCAAGACCGACAATCCGGTAGGTCCGGCATTCGCGCACCGGCAGGCCGCCGCAGATTTTTCTCAGAACCGGCAGCACCGATTCCTCGAACATCGGCTGGAGTTCACGCGGGGGGCCGGGCAGCAAAAACAGGTGGGGTGACTGCGGGCACGCCTTCATCGGCAGGTAGAGCCCTGGCGCGGACCCGTTGTGATTCGGCAGGACGACCGCGCCTACAGGGACCATCGACTGCCGGAGCATCCGTTCCCGCATCGTGTGCCCTCGAGCTGCCACCATGGCTTCGATGCTCCGCCGAACAGCTGGATCCTCCACGAGCCCGATGCCGAGAAGCTCCGCCACCATTTCACGGGTGATGTCATCCGTCGTGGGGCCGAGCCCGCCCGTGACGAGCACGATATCTGCCCGGCTGAAGCATTCGGACAGTGCCTCCCGGATAGCCTCCCCGTCGGGAACGGTGGTCTGGCGGGAGATCCTCAGCCCGAGAGGAAAAAGCTGTTTGCCGAACCATGCCGCATGCGTGTTGACGACTTCACCGAGCAGCAGTTCGGTTCCGGTGTTCAGAACTTCGGTGATCATTCCGCCCCGCATCTCAATGCCTGCAGCCACCCGCGGACACGTCCGTGCTTTTTGGATTCTCCCTGCAGATCGTAGACATAGAGCAGATTGGCGAGCATGCGCACGAGGATCTGGCGCGGGGTCGAGGGCTGAAGATGGCAGTCATTCAACTCCAGGCCCTGCCGGAAGAGAATGCTCTCCACGTCCACGCGTGAGAGAATTCGACCCCGGTGAAACGGATCGAAATACACCTCCCCGTGGCGCGCAATGAAATGTCCGGGGAGGTTGATGCCCTCGATCTTCATGGCCGCCCGCGAGGCGACCATCATGTAAACCAGCGTCAGAGTGAGAGGGATTCCCGAGCGTGTCTCGATCACTCGGGGCAGCAGGGAATTTCTTTCGCAGTAGTAATTGTCGGAATTCCCCCGGAAATCCAGCTCATCGGAGAGGAAGGAGCAGAGGCGGATGACCCGCTCGCGGTTGCTGACGGCCCCGGTGAGCTTGACCAGGAATTGTCGGCCCCAGATGTTCAGCTTGTGTTCGAAAGGCAGGATGCAGACCCCTGGCTCCATGGCCCGCGCCAGTGCCCAACAAGCCTGCTCCAGATCAATCCCGTCTCCGAAAAAATGGCAGAGGAGGGAGAACTCCTCCTCCGCACTGCGTCCGCTAATCGCAGCCATAATATCCCTGGCATGATCGGACACGCACTTGTCATCGACCCGCATCAGCTCCTGGAGCTCAGGGAGCCGCTCTTCCCCGTCGGCGGCCAACTGTTCTTTTACGAGCCTGACCGTTTCGGGATCGTTGTCGTGCAGCAGCCGGATCAGCGCCTCTTTTTGGGCAAACATTCTCCATCGAATAGAGCCGGAAAACGCCCGGATGCAAGCGATCTCGGCAGGCCCATCAATAAAACGTTCCGTCGGCGGAATATTCCGGCAGGTGACTGATCGGGCTGGGGCTACTTTTCCTGGCTGGCGAGCACGCGTTCGATGGTGCCGGTTGTGGAGCGTCCGGGGACCATTTCAGCGAGGACGACGCGTCCGCCGTTGGCCTCAACGATTTCGCGGCCGCTTACGTAATGGGCCCAGTCTTTGCCTTTGACGAGGACTTGGGGAAGAATCTGTGCGATGAGATCTTTCGGTTCGTCCTCGTCGAAGATCACGACAAAATCGACGGTGCGCAATGAACCGACAACGAATGCCCTGTCACCTTCGGGATTGACCGGCCGGCTTGGGCCTTTGTTCCGGCGCACGGACGCATCGCTGTTCAGGCCGACGCAGAGGGCGTCGCCTTCGGAGCGGGCTGAGGAAAGGTATTCCGCATGCCCCCGGTGAAGGATGTCGAAGCACCCGTTGGTGAAGACGAGTTGCTTTCCGTCCTTCACCAGTCGGTCACGTTCGGCGCGGGCTTCGGTGGGTGTCAGAATTCGGGGAGTCATCAGTTATCGGTTGCCCAGCTTGTCGAGGTTCGCCTGAATCGAGAGCGGTTCCGGTGCATCCGGTTTTTTGAAGGCGAGGTAGGTTTTCAGCGCAGCATTGTAGTAGCTGCGGGCTTTTTCAAAGTTTGAACTGGAATGATACACTATGGCCAGGTTGGCCAGCGACTGTGCCACCTCGGGGTGCATGGCCCCGAAGACCTGCTCGCGGATTCCCAGAGCGCGCATATGCAGGTTTTCAGCTCGCACCCAGTCGCCCGCCTCGGTGTAGGCGACCGCGAGATTATTGCAAACAAGCGCCACCTCCGGGTGAATCTCCCCGTGAAGCCGCACGGCGGTTTCCAGTGCCTGAAGGTAGTGCCGTTCGCATGCGGGAAAGTTTCCCTCATGTTTTTCAAGGCCGGCCAGGTTGCTCGCCAGCATGCAGTGTTGCGAATAGTCGTGGGCTGCCTCGTAAAGTTCCATTGCTTGGCTGTAGTATCGCCTAGCCGCAGCCTCCTCCCCTTGATGTTCCGAAAGGAGCGCCAATTTTGCCGCCACGCGTGCAGCAGCGGTGATGTTTCCATTCTCTAGATTGCGGGAGAGCGAGTCCTTGAAATCCTGCATGGCATCGGAGAAGAATCCGGCGGCCTGGCATACGTCCCCTGCGATCTCCAGCGCATCGCTCAGCCGCGGGCTGCTGTTTCGAAAGACCTGCTGGGCGGCTTCTTTGAACTTCTGGGCGGCCAGGCGGTGCTCCTCACCTGTTGCCCGGCTGCGCTGCGCCTCCAAATCATTGCAGAGCACTTCCCATAAATTTGCGGTCGTCTGCATCGGACTATGACTCTACCAGATCCGGCATTTCAGACGAGAGGATTTTTACGCTTTCAGCATTCGGACGAGCTGGGCTCGCGATTTTGGGATCCTTCCGCAATGGGCTTCCAGGGCCGCAAGGGGATGGGAAGCGGTATCGCTGATCCCAAGCGTGCGCCCGAGTTCCTTCTCAAAAAAATCGAGGGCACGAACGGAGGCGGCGTTGGTTCTTAGGTGTGCCAGCGCCCGGC
>CAZSDC010000068.1:0-13815 GCA_964605515.1 uncultured Chthoniobacter sp. | reverse complement strand
TCGAGGCGATCACCGGCTTGCCCGTGGCGAAGGCCTGGGGAATGACAAGCGATTGAGCCTCCTGCTTCGACGGCAGAACCAAGACGTCGATGGCCGCCATAACTCTCGGCACGTCTTCCCGGTAGCCGACAAGCAGGACGGGCGATGGCTGCACGGGAAACATCTCCGTGATCTTTCTGCGGAGCCTCTCCACCCGCGCGGGCTCGCCGTCTCCAGCGATAATAAAACGGGCATTCGGAAATGTTTTTAAAACTCTCGCAGCTGCGTTGACAAAGTGGTTGTACCCCTTCTCTCCGCGGATCATGCAGACAAGCCCGAAAACTGGAGCGTCTTCCGCGATGCCAAACTCCGCACGAAGCCCGCGCCCGTCCACTCCTGGGTGGAATTCGTTCAAATCCACCCCTTCGCCAACCACATCGACGCGGGATTCAGGGATTCCGGCGATAACGACCAGATGCTTTTTGATGAAGTCCGCGGCAGCAATGACCCTCCCGCATCCTGAGCGAAAGGGAAATTTTCGGCGCGCCGAGAGGCGAGCAGGCGGGGTCACATGACACGAGTGAACATTCGTCCAGCCGACGACGTGAGCGATAGCTCCCCAGAACGAATCCTGCCAGCTCCGCGTGTGGATGATATCCGGCTTCCACCGCCATACCGTCCAGAAGAATTCCAGCAAACCGTGCAGCCCCCCCCATGAGCGCAACAAATGCAGGGAGATCTGCGGCGAGTGCTCCCGCAGGCGCACGCCGAGCCGGCTTCGCTTCCCGCAAATCACGAGAACCTTGTGCCCGTGCGCAGCCAGCCAGAGAGCCTCACGCAGAAGCCGGTATTGCTGCCCGCCCCAGTTCGGGCTACAGTCGGTCAAAATCACGTTCAGCGAGCGCTTTTCGATGAGCGTATCCTTGTTCATATCATGCCGAAAAAATCATTAAGGAACCCCGGTTATGCGGCGCTTGGCCCATTCCGCGCATCGTTTGCGCAGGGCGTTCCGACGTTGGTTTTTCACAAGTTGGGACCGCTTCCGCAAGGGGTGAACATGAAGAGCTTGTATGTCGATGCAAGACTTTTTGCATGGCAGATGCGGGAGTTGAAGCTCGCCGGGTTCTCGACCGACACCCTTGGTGGATGGCGGAATTTTTCCACCCCCTCCCCGCCGCGGGTGGTGCTGACATTCGACGACGGCAGCCGCACCATCATGCGCCACGCCATGAGGGAGCTCGACTCGAACCGCTTCAAGGCGATCCAGTTCATCGTCTCGGATGCTATCGGCGGGGTGAACCACTGGGACATCCGGGACAACAACGAGGCGGAAGATCCGCTGATGGATGCCGTGGAAATCCGCGAATGGCTGGATGCCGGACACGAGATCGGCGCCCACACGCGCACCCACCCGCGGCTGCCTCAAATCCCCGAAGACCAGGCCCGTGAAGAAATCTCCGCATCGAAGAAAATGCTTGAGGATGTGTTCGGCCGGGAGATCCGGCACTTTTGCTACCCTTATGGAAAGTGGAACCGGCGGATCCGGGATCTTGTCGAACAGGCCGGTTACGAAACCGCAGTCACGCTGAATTTCGGTGTGAACGGCACCGCGGACGACCCCATGGCACTGCGCCGGATCGGAGTGTGGCATCCCCCGAGGAACTTCCGAACCTTCGTCAGGCTCTTGCTGGCCGGATTTCCCATGCAGTATTTCCGAAAGCGATGACTCCCGCCCGCATCACTCCGGAACCTCGTATTGGTAAAACCGGAGTTGGTAGAAGTTGCGGCAAGGGATCACCGATATTTGGTCAAGCATGTCCCAACAGCACCTTCCGGTTGGTTTCAACAATCTCCCGCCCGGCGGAAAAGTAGGGCTCGACAGATTTCGGAGAACCAAACCGGAAGCGCGGAACCTCGCTGGTGAGCGCGATGATCCGCTTTCCTTGGCGACGCCCGCTCTCGAGACCGAGCGCGAGCAGACGGTCGGTCACAATCTGGTGCGAGCGTCCCAGCGCGTCGAATACCGTCCGGCCTCGCTTCTCAGGTGGATGATCCGGATGGCTGACAACATGAACGATAATTGTGCCGATGCGGGAATCGGCGATGAGATGGGAGAGCGGGGAGGAATCTGCAACTGCCCCGTCCAGATAGAGGTTCTCGCCGATTCGGTAAGCGCGAAAAAGGCAGGGGACCGCGCAGCTGGCCATGATGAATTCCTTGAGTGGACCGGCGCGCACGATCTCCGTCCGGTGCTGGGTGAGGTTCGTCACCGCGATGGAGAGCTCGGCGTCCGGACAGTCTTCGATGCGCCGGTCGCCGAGAAACGTTCCCAGGTAGCGGGCGACATGTTTTCCCGTGAGAAATCCGGTGAACCCGCCAAGGTTTGCCAGCATGGCCAGTCCGCGCAGGGGGCCCCTCCACTCCCAGAATGCCTTGGCCATAGCCGGATCGCTCAGGATTTGCTTGATTTTTTCCGGAGAAAACCCCGCAGCATAAAGTCCGCCGACGAAGGCTCCCGAGGAGGCCCCGCTGACATGCTGCGGACGCATCCCAATCCCCACCAGACCGCTCAGAAACCCCGCATGCACTTGAAATCCGAGGTGGGAGGACGAGAGGCAAACAGCAATCTCACCGCCGCCTGAACCCTCCGCCACACGGATCATAAAAGCCTAATCAGTTGACTTGGCGGGCGGATTTTTGAAATCTGCGGGCGGTTCATTCCAGATATGCCTACAACAGATGACGCCCGGAGTTCAAGGAAGACGAAGCTATTGGAGCTTGTCTCGCAGGACATTCTCGAGGTCGGACCGGACTTCAACGCGCAATCCAACCTCTTTGATGCCGGCTTGGACTCGATGGCGATCATGCAGCTGCTGCTCCTCATCGAGCAGAATTTCGGCATCCGGCTTCCGGCGGCGAAACTCACCCAGGAACATTTTTCCTCGATTGACGATCTGGCGCGCCTGATGGAATCCGAGGCGGCCGGCTGAGACCGTAAGCGCAATGACCGGAGGCCCGATTTGAGCAGTCACTCCAGCAGGAAGCCCGTCCGATTAACGGGGGCGGATTGTTTCGTTCTCACGCTCGAAACCCTGATGCGCCGCAACGGCCAGCATGGGCTGATTGGCCAGACGCATCTCCGGCTGGACTCGATTCCCGATCTCGCCGCCTTGGAAAAATCGGCCGAACGCCTCGCGCAGGCTTATCCGTTGCTGAACGCAAAAACCCGGCGCAACCCGCTCAATTTCCTGGTGGCATGGCACCCGGAAAAGCGGGGCACCGGACTCCTTCCGGTCAATCTCTGGTTCGAAAAAGGGGCCTGCGTTCCTGAAGGTCGACATGCCATGGAAATTCCTTCCGAGGAGGACTGGGTGGACCACGTTCTCAACCAGCCGCTCGGGTTTCGGGACGGACTGAGGAATCTGCACATCGACCTCATCCTGCTGCGCACGGGAGAGAGTCTTCTGGTCCTCACCTGGACGCATCTCCTCTTTGACGGGAAGGGCGCGGAATTTCTCGTGAACGCGCTCGTGAATCCTCCCCCCCCCGAGGCAGAGGCCGCCACGCCTGCGCCACTTCCAGCTCCCAGACACCCGCTGTGGCGGCTGCGCGAGTTGCTTCGGGAGGCCACACCGGTCGTCGAGCGGTTCTCAGACCTCACGAAAAACCGCTATTCCTCGCTCGGAGGCCCCCGTCCGCGCCCCGGTCGGCTCAGGTTCCAGATGATCACGTTTGACAGAGAATCCACCAGCCGGATCCAAGCGCGGATGGAGGCGGCTGTGGGGCCGCTTTTCAGCATCGGATTCTATCTGGCGTGCGCGATGCGTGCCCACAGGGCGGCCTTTTTGAAGCGCGGCGAAGACCCGGAGCGCTACGTGGTGAGCATCCCGGTCCAGGTGCGGAAAAAAGGCCGGGGGGGCACACCGTTCCAAAACTGCGTGACCATTTTATTTTTTGCTCTGGAGCGGGAGGCACTGGGATCGATTGAATCCGCTGCGGCGTGCGCCCAGCAGCAGTTCGAGGAGATGACCCGCGCCCGTCTGGACCGTTCGTTTTCGGCGGTGCTGGAGTTGATGAGCGTCATTCCGTCCGGGCTTTACCTGCGGTTTTTATCCGCGCAATTCGGCGGGGAGATCACCTCGTTCTTTCACTCCTTCACCGGCGACTTTTCGGCGGGGCTTAAAAGCGTGTTCGGCGCCTCCGTGAGGAATGCCTACCACATACCTTCGGTGTCAGCACCGCCGGGATCCGGGCTGTTTTTTGGACTTTTTAACGGCCGGCTCAACGCCACGTTTTCCTGGAGGGAAGGATCGGTCACGAGCGCGGAGGCGGACAGCGTCCTCGCGACGGTGCGCGCCGACCTCCTTGGGGATCAGCCTTCGATTCTCCCGCAAACTAATGTCACAGAATGCATGCCGACGTAGCAGTCATCGGCGGCGGCTGCGCCGGGATCGCGGCCGCAGTTTCGGCAGCAAGAGCAGGCGCGAAGGTAGTCTTGATTGATCGCAACGGCCTGTTGGGAGGGCAGGCGTCCGGCGCGTTGGTCCACTCCATCTGTGGTCTCTACCTCATGCGCGACGACGAAACCCGCCCGCCCCGACCGGCCAACCCCGGATTTCCGATGGAGGTCGCGAATGGCCTCATCGCCATGGGCGGTGCGCGGGGACCGGTCCGCATGGGGCGTCTCGATGTGCTGCTCCATGAGCCTGCGGCGTTTGCCATTCTTGCTGATCGATTGTGTGCGGACCAGCCCGGCCTGGAGGTTCGCCTTCACACCGAGATTCTTTCCGTGAAATCCGCAGGTGACCGGTTCCTCCTGGGCCTCAACAGCCGCGGGCAGCGGGGGGAGTTGGAGGCGGGAGCGGTCGTGGATGCCACAGGCGATGCGGAGGTAGCGGCGCTGGCCGGGGCGGCCTGCACACAATCTGACCGCATCCAACGACCGGCCTATATTATCAAGATGGCCGGTGTGGACTCGAACGCCATGACCGCAAACGGACGGATCCGCATCGCCCAAGCCCTGAGCGGAGCGGTGGCGCAGGGAGCGCTGCCTGCCGCCGCGCTGGGAACAACATTTCGAACGGGTGTAAGCGAGGAGGAAGTCTGGACCACGACCGATCTTGCTGCGGAGGGATTCGACCCCTTCGATGCCCGATGGCTGTCGGAGATCGAGCGCCAAGGCCGAGAGATCTCCTCGCAGGTTCTCCGCTTTCTGCGCGAGTCGGTGCCGGAGTTTCGCCGGGCCGCTATCTCCGCGCTGCCCGGGCGCGCAGGGATTCGTGAAAGCCGACGGATTCTTGGCCAATACGAACTCAGTGCGGATGACGTCTGCAATGGATCCTCCTTCGACGATACAGTGGCCTTGAGTGCATGGCCGATGGAACTGCGTGAGACCCACACAGGACCGAAGTTCCGGTTTCCGCAGGAAAGCCGGCCGTGCGGGATCCCCATCCGCTCGCTCCGCTCACGTGACGAACCCCGGCTGTTCATGGCCGGACGCTGCATCTCCTGCTCGCACGAAGCGCAGGCCGCAATGCGCGTCATCGGAACCTGCCTGGCAACCGGAGAGGCAGCGGGAAAAGAAGCGGCCGATCAGGCCGCTAACCCCGCGGATCAAACGCGTCACGCATCGCGTCACCGAGAAAATTCAGCGCAAGGAGGGTGACCGCCATGGCGGAGGCTGGAAACACGAGCAGCCACCAAAAGCTTTTCAGCGGGTTGATGGCTCCGGCTCCATCCGAGAGGAGAGAACCCCAGCTTGCCTGCGGGGCCTGGATGCCCAAGCCGAGGAAGCTGAGAAAGGATTCGTCAATAATCACCGCGGGGATGGTCAGCGTGAGGTAGATGAGGATGACTCCGCTCAGGTTGGGAAGCAGGTGCCGCAGGAGGATTTTGACATGCGACTGGCCGAGCACCTGAGCTGCCGTGATAAACTGGCGCGACTTCAGCGAAAGCACCTGCCCTCGGACGATCCGCGCCATGGTCAGCCATTCGATCACCCCGAGCGTGATGATGAGTATGGCGATTCGCGATGATCCGACGAGCCACTCCCATCCGAGCCCCGAGGCAAATGCCTGCAGTTGCGCATTGAAGGCATTGATGGCAATCAGGATGAAAATCAAGCGCGGCACTGAATAGAGAACGTCAACCAGCCGCATCATCAGGGCATCCAGCTTCCCGCCCGCATATCCGGCCACAAGTCCCCAGGCGGTGCCGATAAAGAGGCTGACGACAGCCCCGCAGGCTCCGACGAGCAATGAGATTCTGCCGCCGGTCAGCACGCGGAAGAGCTGGTCGCGGCCGTTGAGATCGGTGCCGAACGGGTGGGCCCATGATGGCGGAGCATACTGGTTCGTCCCGGGCTCGCCGAGCGAGGAGGGAAGAAACCACGGCCCTGCCATGCAGGCTAGCACGGCGATCAGAAGAATCGCCGCAGAGACCCAGGCAGCAGGGTTGTGCGCCAGCCGGCGGATGGCGCGCGGATCAGCCACGGATCCTCCGATCCAGCAGTCCGTATGTCAGATCGACCACGAGGTTGAAGATCACCAAAAGCACGCAGTAGACGATCACCATCCCCCCGAGCAAAAACCCATCGCGGTTCAAAATCGAATTCACGAAAAATCCGCCTGCCCCCGGGATGTGAAAAATCGTCTCCACGATGATCGAGCCTGTGAGAAGGTGGGCGGCGAGCGGTCCGAGATACGACACGACCGGCAGCACGGCGATCCGCAGGGCGTGACGATAAACCACTGCGGACTCGCGGAGGCCCTTCGCGCGCGCCGTCCGCACAAAATCCTGTTGAAGCGTTTCCACCATGCTGCCGCGCATCAACCGCGCAATCGCAGCCATCGCGGGTGCGGCGAGCGTGAGCGCCGGAAGAATCAGCTCCTGCCAGCTTCCCCACCCGCCGACCGGCAGCCACCGCAGATCGAGTCCGAAGACGAGGATGAGCAGCGGACCCACGATGTAAGCAGGAAGCGAAATAGCGGCGAGCGCCAGGAACATCGCGCCATAATCCCGCCACGTGTGCTGGTGCATCGCAGCCAGGGTGCCGAGCCAGATGCCGCCGACGGCCGCCAGCACGAAAGCGACTCCCCCAAGGCAGAGCGTCACCGGAAGCGTCTGTGCAAGGATCTCGTTGACCGAGCGGTTGCGGTATTTTGTCGAGAGCCGCAGGTCGCCGCGGACCAAGTCCGACAAATACCCCGAGTATTGTTCCCAGAGAGTGCCGTCGAGCTTGTATTTCGCCAGCAACTGCTGCTCGATCGCCGGCGGGATTTTTCTCTCCCCGTCAAACGGTCCGCCTGGAGAAAGCCGGATCAGAACAAACGTGATCGAGACCACGCAAAACAGCACCAGCACCAATGCCCCCAGCCGTCTCAGCAGCGACAAACCCATGGCCTTTGAAGATCACCCGACATGCACAAAATCTTAGAATACGACTGTGCCCGGTGGCCAGCATCCAGTTTTATTTCCCCCGCATCACCAATAGACTGGCCGTGCGAACCCCAATGAGCCTACAAGAGATTTTGTCCCGAAAATGGCTTCTCCCGTGGCGGAAGATGAAACATGTTGCCAATCCACGCGCCAACAATTATGCCAGCCGCCGCCTCCATCACCCACCTCCGCCAGACACCGCTGCGGGAGTTCCTCTTCGGTTCCGCCTACTACCCTGAACATTGGGACGCCGTCATCCGCGCCGCCGATCCCGCCCTGCTGCGCAGCGCCGGATGGAATGTCATACGCATGGGCGAATTCGCCTGGGATGTCATCGAACCGGAGGAGGGGAAGTTCGATTTTAGCCTCTTCGACGAAACCATTGCCCGCATGGCGGCTGCCGGGATCCGGACGATCTTTTGCACGCCGACCGCCGCTCCGCCGCGCTGGCTCACGGTGAAGCATCCCGAGATTCTGCGGGTGGACGCCGACGGGCGGCCGATGCAACACGGCTCGCGCCAGCACGCCTCGCATTTCAGCCCGGTGTTCCGCGCCCACAGCCGGCGCATCACGCGTGCGCTGGCCGGTCATTTCGCAGAAAACCCGCATGTCATCGGCTGGCAGACGGACAACGAGTTCCACTGCCACTTCGCGCTCGACCACTCCCCCGATGTGCAAGCCGCCTTTGCACCGTGGCTGCGCACCCGTTTCGAAAATGATATCGCCAAACTCAACGCAGCTTGGGGCACCGCTTTCTGGAGCCAGACATACGCACGGTTTGAGGATGTGCCCACGCCGCGCGACCACCGGCCGACATGGGTCAATCCGGCACACGCACTGGACTACCGACGATTCCTTGCCGACGGGATCGCCACTTTCCAGCGCGAACAGATCGAGATCCTCCGGACCGCCAATTCGTCATGGTGGGTCACGCACAACGGCTGCCACGAGGTCAGCGATTATCGTGGCGACCTGGGCCGTGACCTGGATTTCATCAGCTACGATTCGTATCCGTTTTTTGAGCTGGAGCCAGCGAACCGTGCATCCAACAACGCCTTCCAGCTCGACCTCGTGCGTTCCTATGCCGGGAACTTCGTCATCATGGAGCAACAGTCCGGACCGGGCGGCCAAGGCGACTACTTTCTGGACACCCCCGAACCCGGCGAACTGCGCCGCCTCGCATGGACGAGCATCGCACGCGGAGCCGACGGGCTGCTGCTCTTCCGCGAGCGCTCCTGCCGCTTCGGAGCCGAGGAGTATTGGATGGGCGTACTCGACCACGACAACGTGCCGCGTCGCCGCTTCCACGAAGCAGGGCAGCTCGGGGCAGAAGCGGCCCGCGTCGGACGCGAACTTCTCGGCACCGCCATTCGCTTTGACGTGGGCGTGGCAGCGGGCGATTTCACCTGCGATCAAGGCCACGCGCCGCTCTCGCTCGGATTGCCCGATCCGCGCGCCATGGCCGCCTGCATCCACGGCGTGTTTTTCCGGAACGGTCACGCGGTCGGCATCGTCCACCCCGAGGACACGCTGGAGGGGCTGAAGCTGTATGTGCTCCCGCATCTCGCGCTGTTGAACCCGGCCTGGCTGCCGGCGCTGGAAAAGTTTGTCACCGGGGGGGGCACGCTCGTCGTGGGCGCACGCACCGGATCAAAGGATCTCGAAAACAACTTCGTGCCCGTGACTCTGCCCGGTGCACTGCGCGACCTCGTCGGCGCAACGGTCGAGGAATACGGCCGACAAAACCGTCCCGAAGCCCGCCCGCTGGCCATGCGCCTGTCCGGTGCCGAGTCGGACACGCCGACCACGCTCTGGTATGAACAACTCGCGCCCGATGCAGGCACCGAGGTCGTCGGCACATGGACGACGCGCCACCTTGCCGGCAAAGCATCCATCACACGGCGGACGCTCGGGCACGGACAGGTGCTTTACGTTGGCACCTATCTCACGCGCGAGTTGACCGGGGCCCTGCTACCGTTGCTCGCTCGAGTGGGGGCGCTGCCTGCGCCGAGCGGTCCGGGCGGCAGCGTGGAAACCGTGCTGCGGGCCGATGCAACGCGCCGCTTCCGAGTCCTCATCAACCACGCCGACGAACCCGTCAACGTGCCGCTGCCGGTGGCCGGACGCGAACTGCTGGAGGACCAACCGGTCACTGGCACGCTCGCACTGGCACCAAACGGGGTCGCGGTGGTCCGGGAAAGTTGAGCCGTCGCCCCACATGCCCATGATGCAAATCAAAGAAATGCATCCAATTTGAGAAGTTGGCTTGCGCACCAGCCGACTCACAGGCAGATTTTCCGGCCTATGAGCAGACTAGAAGGTAAAGTGCTGGTGGCGCAGGGCGGCGGGCCAACAGCGGTCATCAATCAAAGCGTGGTCGGAGTCACTCTCGAGGCGCGGAAATTCAGCCAGGTCAAAGCCGTCTATGGCGCGATACACGGCGTGCGCGGAATCATCGAGGAGGACTTTATCGACCTCACCCGCGAGACAACCCACAATTTGGAGCAGGTCGCGGACACCCCCTCCTCCGGTCTCATGTCCACACGCGACAAGCCGGACGAGGAATATTGTTCCCGCATGTTCAAGGCCATGCGGAAGCACGACATCCGCTATTTTTTCTACGTCGGCGGCAACGACTCATCGGACACCGTCCGCATCGTCAACGAGCAGGCTGACTCGGCAGGCTACGACTTTCGGGCCATCCACATTCCCAAGACGATTGACAACGATCTCGCGGTCAACGACCACTGTCCCGGCTTTGGATCCGCGGCGCGCTTTGTCGCCCAGGCATTCATGGGCCTGAACCTTGACAACCGCGCGCTGCCCGGAGTTTTGATCGGCGTGGTGATGGGGCGTCATGCAGGTTTTCTCACCGCCGCCGCGGCACTGGCCCGCAAATATGTCGATGACGGCCCTCACTTGGTTTACGTTCCCGAGCGCGCGTTCTCGACCGAGCGCTTCCTCGCTGACGTGGATCGCGTTTACAAGGAGCACGGCCGCTGCATCGTAGCGGTCTCCGAGGGAATTCAGGACGAGAAGGGCGAAAGCATTGCAGCAAAACTCTCGAAAGAGGTGGAACGCGACGCCCATGGGAATGTCCAACTCTCCGGCACCGGCGCTTTGGGCGACCTGCTCGGCGACGAGGTGAAAGCGAAGCTCAAAATCAAGCGCGTGCGCTCCGACACATTCGGTTACCTGCAACGCTCGTTCCTCGGCGTGGTCAGCAACCGCGATGCACACGAAGCCCGCGAGGTCGGCGAGATCGCCGTCCAATACGCCATGTGGGACAACGTGGACGGATCGGTGGTCATCCGCCGCCCCGTGCTGAATTACAGCGCATCCTACGACCTCGTGCCCATCCGCGAAGTGGCGGCCAAGACCCGGCACATGCCTGATGAATTCATCATTCCTGAAGGCAATCATGTCACGTCAGACTTCCTCAGCTACTGCCGCCCGCTGGTCGGTTCGAACTTCCCCGAGCCACACCGCCTACGCGCCCCGCGCGTCCCGAAGATCGAGGGGTAGCAGCACTCGATCGACCGGCACGTTCTTCCAGAAATCCTTCCGGATTTCCGCGCACGGGCGTCGGGGTGGGATTCCCTCTGGCTGGACATCTACAAAACAAAAGGGACGACCCTTCTTGCGAAGGATCGTCCCAGAAAAAATATTGCCCCGCTCGTGCCGTTCCGAAACATATCCCGTTCCCCAGTAATAGGGTGGATGACCGCCTTCCCTGCGCTCTGACTTCCAGTGAAGGCTTGTCATGGCGCCGGGGGGCTCAGCCTCCGGGTTTGATTTAATTATCGGTTCGGGAGTTTGCCTCGTTTAATCGCGAACACAGAAGGGCAAATCTGATGCGGCAGACGGACAAATCTCGTGTCCACCCACCGCGAAACCTTAAACATTTTAGAAAGATCTACTCTCGGAAATCAATCTCCAGGCGCTGTTTCAATCCGGCTCTCAAGCGGTCCATGGCAGCGTTGATTTCTTCTGTCATTAACGTCCGCTCGCCGGACCGGAATGTCAAGGAGATTGCGAGCGACTTTTTGTCGGAAGGAAGCGTTTTTCCAGACGGATCGGTGAACAAATCGAAGAGCGAGACCGACTCGAGGAGCGGTTCATTCTGGGCAAGGACCGTGGCGCGGACATCCCCGTAGGCAAGCTGAAGCGGTGCAGTCAGGGCGAGGTCGCGCGTGGATGATGGAAATTTCGGCAGCGGCTTTGTCGTGCCGATAAAATTCGTCGCGCCCTGCCAGGCGGCGGCGTCAAATTCCGCAGCGACGACCGGGGCGCTGGCATCAAGCTTCCGGGCCTCGGCAGGATGGAGAAGTCCGAGAAGTCCGATCCGGGTTCCATTTTTAAAAACCTCCACAGCCGCCCCGAACGGGAGCGGCGGATTCGGGAGCGGGAAAAAGTCCTCATCGCGCAGTCCTGCGAACCCGGCAACGGCACCCTTGAGGTCGAAGAGATCCCAATTCCTGCGGGCGTTCCCGCGCCAGTCGGGTGCCGAAAGCGCTCCGGTCGCGACGAGCGCAACCCGGGGGGCTTCGCCGGAAGCGGAAAAAACCCGGCCGCACTCAAAGAGGCGGACCGATGGCGCACCAAGATCCATATTCCGTTTCAACGCAGCAAGCAGCCCCGGCAACAAACTCGTGCGCAAACGCGACTGGTCGTCCCCAAACGGGTTTTTGAGTTCGATCGCGGGACCGAACCACGCAGCGTCAGCAACCGAAACGAGCGTGCTCGTGCGTGCTTCCGAAAATCCCAGCCCCGCCAGCGCCGTGCGGCGGGCCATCAAAAAATCGTAGGCAGCATCGGGGGCGGAAGACGGAGCGAAAAGCCCCGCAGTCTGGGAAGGAATCCGCTCGATCCCGATCACCCGCGCGATTTCCTCGATGAGATCGACCTCGCGCGACAGTTCATGCCGGAATCCAGGAACCGACCACGTGGAGTCACCGTCACCAGACGATTTTTCCAGACCGACTTTCGTCAGCGACTCCTCGATTTCCTGATCAGGAATTTCGGTGCCGAGCAACGCTCGCACGCGGGCGTGCCGCAGAGAAATTTCGGTCCGGGCCCAGTGGCTGCCGGCTTCGAGCACCACGTCATCGGCCACACCGCCGGCAACTTGAACGATCAACTCCGCAGCGCGGGCGGATGCCGAAGCCACCATCTCGGGATCAACGCCGCGCTCGAACCGGTAGCTGGAATCGCTGATCAGCCCGAGGGTCCGCGAGGCCCGGCGCACGAAGGAGGGATCAAACACAGCACTTTCGAGAAGGATGTCGGTGGTTGCGGCGGACACGCCGGAATCCTCACCTCCCATCACGCCAGCCAGAGCAACCGGACGGTTGTCATCGGCGATCACAAGGTAATCTTCGCCGAGCTTGTAATCCCGGCCATCGAGTGCGCGGAAGGATTCCCCTTCGCCCGCACGCCTCACGTGAAGCGAGCCTTTGATTTTTGCAGCATCGAACGCATGCAGCGGCTGGCCCAGTTCGAAGAGCACATAGTTGGTCACATCAACCACATTATTGACCGGACGAAGACCGACTGCGGCGAGGCGATCTGCCAGCCATTGCGGACTGGGACCGACCTTCACCCCGCGAATCCTCCGCAGGGTGTAGTAGGAACATTCTTCGGCTTCGATCCTCACCTCGGGGCCGGAAGGCGCGGTGGCCGGTGCAGGAATTCCAGGCAGGAGAAGCGGGAGCCCGGTGAAGACGGTGATCTCGCGCGCAACGCCAAGATGGTTGAGCCAGTCAGGACGGTTCGGGGTGATCTCGAGTTCGAAAAGCACATCCGGCGGAAACTGGTCTCCAATCGGAGACCCGACGACCGCATCCTTTGGCAAAATCAGCAACCCCTCGGCCTCCTCGGCCAGCTTGAGTTCCTTCGCGCTGCACATCATCCCCTCGCTCTCAACCCCGCGCAGCTTCCCTGTCTTGATTTTAAAATCTCCCGGCAATACGGCACCGGGCAGAGCCAGCGGCACCTTGTCGCCCACTTTGTAGTTCTTCGCCCCGCAAACAATCTGGCGCGGAGTCCCGGACCCATCGTCCACTCTACAAACACTCAGCCTGTCGGCATTCGGATGCTGGGTGGATTCCAACACCTGCGCTACCACAACCTTGTCGAAGTCCGCCCCGCGCGTCTCGACCGAGGCGACCTCGAGCCCCGCCCGCCGGAACAACGCCTCCAGCTCGTCAGCGGAGAGCTGACAATCCACAAATTCCCGGAGCCAGTTGAGAGAAACTTTCATCGGGAGAGAATCAAGGCCTGACGGAGGGTGATGCCAGCTTTTTGTTTGGTTTCGGAAAAAATATCCCCCTGCCAATGTCCCGCGCTGTCTGATAGGCTGCGCGCCATGCTGACCTCAGAAACCAAACGCCGGATCGA
>CAZSDC010000067.1:0-14297 GCA_964605515.1 uncultured Chthoniobacter sp. | reverse complement strand
CGTGGACGCTGGTGGGGTTTGTGCCCAACGCCAGCGAGATCGTCGCCTTGTGCTGCGCGTCGAGTTCGTTGGAGTTCAGGGTCCCATATTGGAGGGTGTAGTTGCCGTCCAAGCCGGTCACCGTGGTGAACGTTCCATTCAGGCTGCTGCCGCTGACCAGTTTGTAGATGCCTGCCGATGTGCCCATGCCGGTGAGGTTGATCGAATTTCCAGTGCCCAGCGCCACGGTTCCGCTGGCGGCAAGTTGGGCGCTGCCGGTCTGGTTGGCCGCCAGTTTCAGGGTACCGTTACCTGCGCCGAACGAGAGGCTCGCAATCGTGTTGGTGAAGCTGCCCATGTCCAGCGTGCCGCTGGTGGTGGCGTCCCCGAGCGTCACCGCCGAACCGCTGGGGATCGCGTTGTTGATCCCAAGGGCCAGCGTGCCGGCATTATAGACTTTTGTCGGACCGTTGTAGGTGTTCGCGGCGTTGAGCGTTGTCGTGCCGCCGTCGATATAGAGGTCGGAATTCGATGCCGATCCGGCGATCGTTCCGTTGACGGCAATGCCGCTGGAGCCGCCTTTCAGGACTAGGATCGTGCCGTTCTTGGTGAGCGTGCCCGTGAGGGTCAGGAGCCCGCCTCCGCTGTTCTGGATCACGTTCTGCCCGTTACCCAGCGCGTTAATGTCCTTCGCCAGCGTACCCGCAGCGCCGGTGTAGAGGAGCGTGCCGCTCGAAGTATTGAGGACGCCGATGTTGACGGTCCTGTTTGTGCCGAGCGACTGGGTGGCGCTGGCGGAGGCATTGCCGGTGTTGAAGGAAAGCGTGCCGCTTTGAATGCTGGTCGCGCCCGAGTAGGTGTTCCCGACGGAGAGCACGAGAGTTCCTGTGCTCGCTTGGACCACATTGCCGGTTCCGGCAATGACGCTGGCGAAGTCTGTGCCCTGGGTCATCGTGTTGTTGCGGCTGAATGCGAGTGTCCCGTTGTTGGTGATCGCGCTGGAGGTAGAAAGAGATCCGGTCGAGCCCCCGTTGCCGATTTGCAGCGTGCCGACGTTAATCGTCGTCGCTCCGGTGTAGGTGTTGTTGTTGGAGAGGGCCAGAATGCCGCCCGAGCTGTTCTGCGTGAGCGTGCCGTTGCCGCTGATCACGTTCGCGTAGGTGCGGGTGCCGGAGCCGACATTATAGACCAGCAACCCGTTGTTGGTGATGCTCGCGCTCGATGTGATATTGCCGGTGTCTGTGCCATTGCCGATCTGGAGCGTGCCCGCGGTGATCGTCGTCGCGCCGGTGTAGGTGTTGTTGCCGGAGAGGACCTGGGTGCCGGAACCGGATTTGGTCAGGCCCCCTGCCCCGCTGATCACAGCGCTGGAGCTGTAGCTGCCGTTACCGCCCAAGGTGAGCGACTGGCTCGCGCTGTTGGAAACGACCACCGTGCCGGAGCCGTTCAAGCCCGCGATCGACAGGCTCTGGCCGTTGGTGTTGAGCTGGGAGGAGGAGCCGATGGTGACAACATTGGAGGTGCTGAGCGCACCGTTAGCCGTCCTCAGAGCAGCATTGTTTTGGATGGTGATGTTCCCAGTGATGTTGTTGGCACCGTTGGAGAAGTATGCAAAGGGCAGGTTGGTGTTGCTGTTGCCATCGACAATAATATTTCCCGTGCCGGAGATGATGCCTGAGAACTGGACTTGTCCGCCGCTTGACTTATCCGTAGCTGCCCAGGCGTTGATGGTCAGATCCTTGTTCAGGGTGACATTACCCGAGAAAATCACATTGGTGTTGCCGCCGTTGAGAGCAGTGATGCTGGACACACCCGAAGAGCCCGCTGCGACGATGATGTTGTTGGCAAAGGTCGTGCCAGCCAAGTTTTCCAGAACATCAGCAGTGCTATTGCCGGAGGTGTCGCCCAGGGTGAGGGTGCCCGTGCCGAGTGCTGCCGCGTGGCCAAGAACAATCTGGCCGCTCTTCACGGTGGCACCGCCGCTGAAGGTATTGTTGCCACTCAAGGTAGAGTTGCCGGAGCCAGTCTTGACCAAGGAGAGCGTGCCGTTCCCATTGGCGATGGTTCCGCTGAAAGTGTGGGCGCCGGTCTCATTGAGCGTGAGGGTGACTGCCGAGGCTGAGCCCTGGTTGTTCACCGTGCCGCCGCTGCCGGCCAACCCGCTCACCGTCTGGCTGTAGCCGTTCAGATCCAAAGTGCCGCCGTTGACTGTCACCAGACCGGAATTCAAGGCCAACGCGCTGCCCGTCTGCAACACGCCAGCACTGACTGTGGTGCCGCCTGTGTAGGTGTTGTTGCCTGAGAGGACTAGTGTGCCATTTCCGCTCTTGCTCAGCGCACCGGTTCCTTCGGGGTTGCTAATAACACCGGAAATCAGCAGATCCGTGGCCGCAGCACCGTCCGTAACATTCGCGGTCAGTGTGTTGCCATTTCCCCGGATTCGAACTCCCGAGCTGATCACCGATGATGTGGCGCTGGCGAGCGAAGTGATGTTGGTGCCGTTGAAATCGAAGGCAGAAGAAGCGCCGCCACTTCCGGTAATATTGCCACCGGTCAGCGACACATTCGTCAGGTAGCCTTCGTTGTTAGCACTGGCGTTGTCGAAGGTGCCTCCGATGATATTCAACTGGGTCACCGAAGTGCCGGTCCCGTAACCCAGCGCGTCACCCACGGTCGCTTTCACTATCGCACCGCTGTTGATCGTCAGCGTCCCACGGATTGCGCCCGCGCTGCCTCCTGTAGAAAGGATCAGCGTGCCCGCATTGACGGTGGTTCCACCCGTGTAGGTGTTGGCGACGTTGAGGGTGGTATTTCCGCTTCCCGCCAAGGTCAAGGAACCCGAGCCGCTGATGGCCGCGCTGCTGAAATCGGTGCCCTGCACGACCGCGTTGCTGCGGTTAATAGTGAGGTTGGCGTTGTTAACAATGGCGCTGCCCGCGGCGAGTTTGCCGGTCGTGCCGTTGTTGCCCAGCTGCAGGGTGCCAGCGCTGATCGTTGTCGTGCCGTTGTAGGTGTTGGCACCGGTGAGGATCAAAGTGCCTGCGCCGCCCTTGGTCAAGGCGAGGGTGCCTGCGGAGCCGTTCTGGATGACGCCAGCGAAGGAATCCGTTCCGGTTGAGTTCACCGTGAGGGTGCCCGCCGTGGCGTTAGAGTTCTCGATGGTCGCCGTGCTGTCGCCGTTCAGGGATCCGACCGTGACCGAGTAGCCGTTCACCTGCAGCTTGCCGCTGCTTGAAGCTCCGAAGACCAGCGCGCTCGTCGTGGCCCCCAGGGCACTGTTGCTTCCCGCCTGAATGGTGCCGCTGTTGATCGTCGTGTTGCCAGTGTAGCTGTTCGTGCCGCTCAGCACGAGGGTGCCTGCACCGCTCTTGGTCAGAGAACCGTTTCCGCTGATACCATAGGAGGCGGTGGAGTTGCCGAAAAGATTATAAGCAAGCGTCGCGTTGTTGGTCACCCCGGAGGTGCCGGTGAGAGCACCGTCGTTTCCTGCGGTGCCGTTGCCGAACTGCAGCGTGCCGGCGCTGATCGTGGTGGAGCCATTGTAGCTGTTGCTGTTGGTGATGATCACCTTCCCTGTTCCATTCTTGGTAAGCGTTCCGGCCGTGATGCCGGTGCTGTCACTGCTCGTGATTGTGTAATCGATGGCGGAGTTGTTGAACGTGATGCCGGTGGCCGCGATGCCGCCGGCGTTGGCCGCGCCTCCGTTGATGTTGACCGTTGTCCGAGATACAGCCACATCGCCAGCGCCCACATTGTAGGTGTCGTTGAACTCCACGTTGTCACCCGTCCAGAAATCTGTTGCCGTGTGGCCCGTTTTCAAGGCCAGATTCCCGGTGGTGAGCGGGGTGCTTACCGCATACTGGACGAGGGCGCTGCTGGCTGCGCCCGACCAGACCGGGGTGTCCCCACTGACGTTCAGCGTGATGGCAGTGCCTGAATTCCCCAGTGAGGAACTCTGGCGGCCTGTCAGATTCGAAATCGTCCCCTTGATGAAATCTGTGCTATTGCCCGTGAGTGAGCCGTAGGTGATCAGGTCGTAGGTCGTGCCGGTGGTCCACGCGCTGTTCGAGGCATTCACAACGATCTCGCCAAGCCCGGTATTCGCCGTGACGAGCGCTCCGGTCACGCCGATGCCTTTTGTCGTTCCCACCTCAAAGATGTTCAACGTGCCGTTGCCGGTAAAGGTCAGTTTGCCGATGGTGAGGGTGCCGGTTCCGCTACCGTTGCCGTTCTGGACCGTGTTGGCTGCCAGGCTGGCAACGGTCACGTTTCCGACCGTGGCGGCCTTGCCGTCCAAGGTGCCCTGGGTGAGGGTGATCGCCGGCGTGGACGCAACCGCGCTGGTGGTAACGAATTTTGCACCGCTGCCGTTCACTGTGATTCCGCTGCTGGAGTTGATCGCCCCGTTGCCGGTCAAGGCGAGCGTGCCACCGCTCACCAAGGTCGGGCCTCCATACGTGCTGTTGGCACCCGATAGGTTCAGAGTCCCGGTGCCGCTATAGGTCAGGCCGCTGGCCGTGGAGGAGCCGTTGGTGATGTTGCCGGTGATGTTCACCGTGCCGTTGCCGTTGATCACGTCCACGTAGTTGGTGGCGCTGTTGCTCAGGGCGTAGGCGGTGGCGTTGGTGAAGTTGATCGCCGTGGTGGCGGTCGTGCCGCTGCCGTTGTTTACCGTCAGCGTGTTGTTGCCCGCGAGGGTGTTGGTCATCGTGCCGCCGAAGGTCAGGTTGCCCGCGCCGTTGAGGGTGATCGTGCGGCTGCCGTTGTTCGTCACCGCGCCCGTGCCGAGGTTCAAGCTGTTATTGGCCGTGCCCGCCGAGGTGCTGAAGGCGAAGTTGCCGCCGAGGGTGACCGGGGGATTGTAAGCGGACAAAGTCTTGGCCGATCCGCTGGTGTTATCAATTGTCCCGCCGTAGATATAAAAATATTGTGCGCCACCATTCCCACCAATTACACCGGTGTTATTGATATTCAGCACACCCCCATTCAGCGTGGTGCCGACACCACTATTGACGCCACCAACACCAGACATCGTATAATTCATCGTCACTGTTCCACTGTTGACTGTAATATTCGACCACCGGTTGGTTGACACCGTCCAAGTGCCATTGATCAGCAAGGTGTTGCTGTTTCCATTCACGATAAGATTATTGCCGTTGGCAACACCATTGTAATTCACCCCCGCGTTAAGCGTCACGTTCGCGCCACTTAAGTTAATGGTTGAAGTTGATGGGCTCGCCCCGCCGCCATAAAACAACTGATTGCTCAACAGCAACGTATCCCCGGACGTGCTGCTGACGGTGAGATTGGCCCCGTTGTTGCCCATTTGAAAATTATTTGCCAGCGTAAGCGTTTTTCCAGTGCCATTGCCGGTCAACTGGTTGAGCGAGATGGTGTAGGCACCCGCTGCTCCAGTTAAGCTCGCGGGCGTGAAGGTCGCGTTCGAGTCGGAGAGCAAGCTGAGCGTGGTATTTGTAGCCATCGTGATCGCCGAGTTCGAGCTCATCGAAGTATTGCCGCTGTATTGCACCGTGCCCGCGTTGATCGCCGTCGAGCCGTTGTAGGTGTTCGCGCCGGCGAGTGTGAGGGTGCCGGTGCCATTCTTGGTGATACCCGCGCTGGCTGTGCTGCTGGAGATGGCGTTGTTGACGGTGAGGCCGCCGGTGCCGATGGTCCAGGTGTTATTTCCGCTGAGGGCGATGTTGACGCCCTGGTTGGCTGTTGAGGAGCCGATGGTGACCGCGCCGGTGCTGGTGGTGAGGCTGCCGGTGGTTCCATTACCAAGCGCGAGCGTCTGGTTTGCCCCGCTGGTCGTGTTGGTGAGGCTGGTCGCGTTGCCGCTGGTGTTGGTGAAGTTGACCGTGTTGGCGGCAGCGGCGGCGTTGATATCAATCGTCAGGTTGCCGGCGGCGTTGGACGGCCCAAGGATGGTGGCATTGGAGCTGGATGTGGGAGTTCCATTCGGGGACCAGTTGGTGGTGGTTCCCCACGTGCTTCCCGTGGTGCCGTTCCATGTGAGGTTTTGCGCCGGGGCGTTGGAAGCGAGGAGGAGAGCTGCGAGGCCTATGCCGGGGGCGATGAGCTTAGGGCGTATTTTCACTGTGGCTATGGGGTGGTGGGTTACTGAGGGAACGGGCCTATTTTGTTGGACGGTCGCAGAATTACTTTTGGCAACTATCCAACTTCCCCATCGGCAGTCTATGAATTTGTTACTAATACGGTTAACTTGAAGTGAGCTTAGGTGCCACGAATCTCCTGGCCGGGGTATTGGTGGCGTCTCAACAGCCACTACCCCGAATTCTGATTTTGCCAGCGAAGACGCGAAGAAGAAGGGATGAAAGCCGGGGGGGTATTCTGTCCGTTGTTGCAGCGGTCTATGAGTCGATCTCCACTCGCTCGCAAAACAACCGACGGTCACAGACCGACGCTACAGCCAGCGGCGAGATCCGCGGCTTAACCGTTTAACTTCATAATCGCTGCGCGGGGCTTTTCCAGGGGGGAGATTCGGGGTAGAAGATGCGGGGGATGAAAGTTTGTCCCAGAAAACCACCGGTTGAGGCTGCCCGAGCATGGCTCGTGCCCGAGGCCGGAATTTAGTAAAACGGCCCCACGGCTGAAAGACCAAGAACCCCGACAACGCCCCTCATGAGCAACGCAAAAACCGAACCGGCCGATAGCCGAACGACGGTCACCCCCTACACGGCATCCGACCGCGAGATCTGGGCATGGGGGATCGGCGCGCTCGCCACGCATCTGCTCATCCAGACCTACGGGCAGGCCTACAACATCTTCACGCTGGGGTTCGGCCTGAGCCCGGTGCTGGTGAGTTGGTGCATGATGCTGCCGCGGATCCTGGACGGCATCACGGACCCGATCATCGGGCACCTTTCCGACAACACGCACACGCGTTGGGGTCGGCGCAAGCCCTACCTTGTGGCCGGGGCGGTTCTGGGAGCAGCGTTCCTGTGCGCGATCTGGTGGGCAAACCCGGCGTGGAGCTGGCAGGTGCAGTTCGCGTATCTGCTGACGCTCTGCACGCTGTTTTACATCACCTACGGGGTCTACACGATGGCGTGGTCTGCGGTGGGGTATGAACTGACCGACGACTACAACGAGCGGTCGCGGGTCCAGGCGGTCGGGAGCTTTTTTCTCGCGCTCGTCTCGCTGACTGCGGGCTGGATGTATTGGCTGGCGCTCCGCCAGGGGTTTTCGGACGGGGTTTTTGCGACGGCGGGGTCATTTTTTAACGCCGGGTTCGATCTGGACAAACTCTCGGCGGTTTTCTCCCATGTCTTTCAGGATGCCGCCCGGAGCTCGAAGAGCGAAATCTGGGGGATGCGCTGGATCGCGGTTGGCGTGGGGGTGGTGATCATCCTGTCGGCATCCGTGTCCGCGTGGGTGTGCCGCGAGCGGTTCACGCGCACGAACCGCGAGCACCCTCCGATCCTCACCGCGATCAAGGAAACCCTCGGCAACAGGCCGTTCGTGATGCTGCAGGGGGCGAGCATCTGCCAGATGTTCGCGCAACGTTTGGGCGTGGTCGGCTTCCTGCTGTTTATCGGAACCTACTATGTGTGCGGGGGCGACAAGGGGCTGTCCACGAAGGTGATCGGGATGGGGACCACGATCGGCACTGTGCTGGTCTTCGGTCTCCTGCCGCTCATGAAGCCGATTTCCCGGCGGATCGGAAAAAAAGGCGCACTGATTGCGGGAACGGCCATCGGGTTGGCCGTCGCCCTACTCCAGCCGTTCACTTTAATGCCTGGCCATCCGTGGCTGCTGCTCGCGCCGCAGTTGATCTTCACGCTGCTGACACCGTTCTGCTTCACGATCATCAACGCGATTATGCCCGACATCTGCGACCTGGACGAACTCAAGTTCGGCCAGCGGCGAGAGGGTCTCTTCACGGCGGTGATGGGACTGATCGCCAAGATGGGCATTTCCCTGAGCACGCTCCTGATGGGCTACCTTCTGCTGTGGTTCGGGCTGGATGCCAAAAACACGGCGGGGCCATCGCCGGAGATGCTGCTCCGACTGTGCTGGGCCCCAGTGATTTTGAATATCATTTTTAACCTCGGCGCGCTGGTCTTCACGATCCTGTTTCCGATGAACGAGGCGGCGGCGGCGGATGTGCGGCGCCAGCTCGACGAGCGCCGCCTGGCGAAAGCCGCCGCCGGGGAGCCCACCGACGAGGTGGCGGAAAAGCTCGCGCACGACCACCCGGAAATCATCGAAAAGCTAAAAGATCACACGGCACCTCCGCCGGACAGCCGGGATGCCCGATAGTCGGGCCGAAATGCACCAACTGCCCTGCCGAATCCCGGGGATGCCTGCCCCCCTTCCCTCCATGCTTAATAAGTTTATATTCCCGGCCCTGACCGGACTGCTTCTTGCCTCGACGGCGATTGCCGCCACCCCGATGACATCGATCCGAGTCGGGGACACTGAGTCGGAAAAGGCAGCCAACCTAACGGCGGAGTCCGCGCCGGTTGAGACAAAAGCCGATGCCGCCTTGGGCGAGCCGGGGAGACGGCTGGCCCCTGCCGGCGAGGACAAGGCGGCCTCGATTGCATTCGATGTGAAGGTCGATCCCAAGGCCCAGAACTACCTCACTCTCCGCCTCTGGGGGAGCGATCCGACATGGACGCCGGTGAACCTTCTCACAGACAAGGATTCCGTGAACCTCGGCAACCTCTGGTGGCACGTGACGCGCGAGGCGCCGGTCCCAAACCGGTTCCTTTACCGCACATTTCCGATCCCGATCGAAGTGACCCGCGGAAAAGAATCGCTACGGCTCCGCCTAGAAACCGCGCCCGCGCCGCAGACGATCGGAGCCTTCCGCAATGCGGACCAGCCGCCGCCCAAACTTTCCTATCGCCCAAGTTTTGCGATTTACGGGATCCACAGCCACGTCGATCCGTGGTTCGACCCGCCAACCGCCGACCGCCAGGGCACACCGTTCGTGTGGGGACCGCCCGCGCCGAAGCCGGCTGGCTACCCCGACA
Organism: uncultured Chthoniobacter sp.; assembly: GCA_964605515.1. Taxonomy (GTDB): domain Bacteria; phylum Verrucomicrobiota; class Verrucomicrobiia; order Chthoniobacterales; family Terrimicrobiaceae; genus QYQL01. The sequence continues at coordinate 5,313 of CAZSDC010000067.1, read as the reverse complement.
CCGTGGAGGAACGACTTCTCGAGCGCGCCCGGGCCGACATCAAGCGCGTCATGGATTACAATGTGGTGAACAGCCGTTACGACACCGGCCACCGCTACGACACCCGAGTGCTGGAAACCCTACCGCTCATTTACAACACCCAATGGTCCGGGCACTTCCAGGATCCCGCAATCGCGGCAAAAGTCCGCGACGCGATTGACACGCATGTGAAGCGCCAGGCGGCCCAGGGCGGTGACCCCGGCAAGATGTTCTACCGAGGCTGGGGATCGCACGGCCGCATCGCGCACGCCTACAGCCAGCTCCATCCGGTTTTTGAGAAGGCCGGCTGGCTCGATGAGCCTCTGACATTGGAAACCCCGAGCGGGCCGGTCAATCTCACCCGGCGTCAGGCCTACGCGAACTTTTTCCAAGATTCGTTTGAATGGCGCCGCCTGGACCGCCGGTCCTGGACGAACCAGCCGATCTATGTCTCGCAGACGCTCTACCGCCTGCAGAAGGCACTGCGCTCGCTCGGCGATCCGAGAGCGCTCACCGAGGCCCAGAGCCTCCATTACCTGAGGGTTGCATTTGGCCTCGAGCCGATGCGCTCGCGCCCGTTCGGCATCGATGCGGCCAACGCCGGCTACCCCTATTACCTGATCACAAAAGCTCACCTCACGCGCGAAAAAGGCTACGTCGATGGCTACGGCGAGTTGAGCGACGTGATCACCGAGATCGCGGAGGAAGCCGGCGATCCGGAACTCAAGGAAGTCGCGCGGCAATTTCTCCAAACGCGCTCGGTTTTCCGCATCCCGACAAACGATACCAACGGACATGCGGCACTTCGCGGCATCGGTGCGATGAGCTGGCGCGGCACGACGTTCCCGTTCCGGATTGCCTACTCGGGCATCGCGGAGGCGGCCATTCTCGATGATCCGGTCGCGCTCCGTCTCGCCCAGCTCGAAATCGCGCACGGACGCCTCAACCTCCTCGGGCCGGAGCCGGAGATGGGCCCGCACTGGCATCCCGCGACATCGATCCGCCTCGTGGACCAATACCGCAAAATCAAGGACCTTCCGCCGAGCCCCCACCGGCTGCCGACCGAGCCCGAGCAACCCGATTTCGTGTGGTCGGACCCCGAGGACGGAGTGTTTGTTTTCCGCCACGGCGACAACCAGGTCTATGGATCGTTTTTCAACCTCGACGCCTTCAACGGCCGCGCGGTCGGCGATCGCGGCATCGCCCACCTCATCCGCCCCGAACACGAGCGCCTGATCGAGTTTCCGCCGGAATTCGCCCTGCCCGAGAGCGGGCTTTCCGTGACGGTGAAATACCCGTTTGGCGAGCGGACGCACCCGCAAGTTCCACCGCCACCGGGCATCGACAGATGGAAGGACGAGCCGCCCGAGGCCACCGACCACCGCGCGGGGCGCGCCGACTTTTACCACCTCCGCATGGGGCCCTATGTCATCGCCATGAACACCACCGAGCCCGGCACCTACCGCGAAGCCGTGTGGAAACTTCCCGCGATCCCCGGGGCCGACGCCGCGCGCGACCTCGCGACCGGCCAGGCCGTCGATCTCACCAAACCTCTCGACATCCCTCCCCTCACCACACGGGTTTTTGTGGTTAAAGAAAAATGAACCCCCTGCGCCCGATCCTTCTCACCGCCGTAATCGCAACCGGCGCATTCGCCGCGCCGACGGTCATCCACCCCGGAGATCCCGGTGCATCGGTCAAGTTCGAGAATGCCGAGGTCGTCACCGCCAAGCACCCGGAGCTCTGGGTCGCCTCGATACGGGCTTCCGCCTTCCAGCCCGGCCATGAGCCCGGCCTCGCGATTGATGGGAATTCCAAAACCGACTGGCGGGTATCGGGACCGCCCCCGGCCCCGATGGCGCGCGGCAACTGGCTTGAAATCGAGCTGAACAAGCCCGCGACCATCGACCACATCGAGGTCGAGTGGCTCGGCGAGACCGCCTACGACTACAAGGTTTACAAGAAGCCCCGCGATGATTTCCGCGAGCAGGTCAAAGAAGGTCGCAGCGCGGGCGGCAGCCCGGGGCTCGAGCGGATCGACCTCCCACCCGGCATCTTCACCCGGACGCTCCGCGTGGAATTTGCTACTGACGCCAACAACGCCACCCAAGGCATCCGCGAAATCCGCATCGGCGGGCTTGCCTACCCTGCCTCGTATCCCCGGGCCGCCGACAAATTCGCGCCGGTCGAAACCGTCCGTCGCATCCTCTACGTGGAATTCGAGCGACTGCCCTACGTGACCGTCTTCAATCCGAAGCTCCCCTACGCCGATGGTGGAAGCGCCCTCCGCCTGATGCCGCGCGATGACGCGTTCGAGGGGGGCCATGCGGATTTCACCATCTCAACAACCCCTGGCAAGGACAACTGGATCACGCTCAAACTCTGGGAAAGCCACGATGTTTCGATGACCGCGCGCGGCGACCTCATCGTCGTTGAAACCCTCGACGGCAGCGCCAGACAGCGGGGAAGAACGATTCTGCCCGACTTCGTCACCGACCAGCAACACCACGAGCAGGAATGGTTCGGAGGCTCGAAGCCCCAGCCCGGCCGCTGGTCCTACGCACACTACAAACTCCCCGCCGAAGTCGTGGGCAGCCGCAAGGAAATCCGGCTCCGGCTGCAGGGAGTCGGCAACGTCCGCCGCGACTACCCGATGCGCTCGCCAGCACCGCCGGTCTATTCGATCACGTCCGGCACCGCGCCATCGCTTCCATAAACAGCATCCTCGTTCTCTGAACCTGCTCCACCGGAAACCGTGCACCCGCTCCTGATTTTTCCCCTTTTATTGACGATGACCCACGCGGCGGTTCTCCCCGACCGCTGACCGCCATCTCTCCGCCTTTCCATGAATACCCGGCGTCTCCTCCTCAACTTCGCTTTCATCCTCGCCGCGCTCGAGCCCGTCGCCCGCGCCTCCGAATACCAGTGGTCCGTCCCCGTGGATGCCGTGCTCACCACCGAGACAGGCAAACCCGCCCGCGCCTGGCTCTGGATTCCACCGTCCACCCGCCAGGTCCGCGCCGTCATCGTCGGCCAGCACAATCTCCTTGAGGAAACCGTCTTCGACAACGCCATCATCCGCCAGGCGGCCGCCGACAACGACATGGCCATCGTCTGGGCCTCACCCGCCTTCGACTCCCTCTTCCGCTCCGATCAGGGCGCTGGCGAGGTTTTCGAGGCCATGATGAAAGCCCTCGCCGAGGTCTCCGGTTACACCGAACTCGCCACCGTGCCCGTCATCCCGATCGGTCACTCCGCCATGGCCGGCTACCCATACCAGTTCGCCGCCTGGAACCCCAGCCGCACCCTCGCCGCTATCTCGATCAAGGGCACATACCCCGACGGCCGGTCACGGGGAGACTACGACTTCGACAACACCCGCCTCAACGGCGTCCCCCTCCTCTTCATCAGCGGCGAATTCGAGGACGCTGACGGACGATCCGGCAAAGCCGCCGATTTCCGCAAACGTTACCCGCTCTCGCCGCTGACCGTGCTCGCCGACTCAGGCGGCGGACACTTCGATTTTCACGACCGCCTCGCCCGCTACCTGGCGCTCTACCTGCGCAAAGTCTCCGACCATCGCCTGTCCCAGCGCGCAGCAGCGACCTCGGCCGCAGCACCGGTGCCGCTCACTCCCATTGACCCGACCCGCACCGGCTGGCTCTATGACCGCTTCCGCCGAGATGCCCTGCCCAAGGCCGACCCCGCCCCGCTCGCCCTCTACGCCGGCCCCAAGGACGAAGCCCTCTGGGCCTTCGACGAGGAACTCGCCCGCGCCACCCACGACTACGCCCTCAAATACCGTCTCACGAAACCGCGCTCGGTCGGCTACCTGCAAAACGGCGAACCCGTCCCCGCCACCCCCGGCCGCCATGAAGGCGTCATCCTCAAGCTCGACCCCGTCGACGACGGTGCCACCTTCAAGCTCTCCGGCGTCGTCCTCGATCCCATCCCCGAAGCCGGGGCAAAAAAACCCGCGCCCGTCTCCGTGGACGTCATCACCGGCCCGCTCAAAAAAACCGGCCCCGACACCTTCGTCGTCCAGTTCGGCCGCGTCGGCTTCGACAACGGCAAACGCAGCGGCGGCATCTGGCTCCAAGCCACGCTCGAGGGCGACGACGTTTACAAACGCGCCGTGCAGCAGGCCGCACTGAACATCCCCATCCGCAACACCGCCGGCGCACCCCAGACCATCACCTTCGCACCCATCCCCGACCAGCGCCTCGGCCTCACCTCGCTCACGCTCCAAGCCAAGTCCAGCGCCGGCGTCCCCGTTTCCTACTACGTGCTCGAAGGCCCCGCAGAAATCGAAAACGGCACGCTCAAATTCAGCCCCCTGCCGCCGCGCGCCAAGACCCCCGTCAAGGTCACCGTCGTCGCCTACCAGTGGGGACGACCCTCCGGCGAACGCCTCCAAAGCGCCGAGCCTGTCGCCCGCACGTTTTACCTCCTCGCCCCCGGTGAAAAGTCCCCCGACTCCGCACAACTGGCCCGCGCCAAGGCAAGTCTCGATGCCATCTGGGCCGAAGCCGCCGCGCGCATCGCCGCGCTCCCCGTCGTCGCGAACGCCACCGAGACCCCCGACAGCTTCGGCCGCGCCTACTCCTTCAACTTCGCCCAATCCCTTGTCCTCGACCCCGACGACCAGGCCGGCCATGTAAAACCCTTCGCCCACTGGAACAACATCACCGACCTTCAGCCTGGCAAAACCGTCCAGCTCCGCAACGTCCCCGACTCCGCCGGCGAAACCGGCCGCCTCTCTGTTTCCATCACCGGCGGCTCCAGCAGTTCGCCGAACCCTCTCATTCACCTCGACAAAAATCCCTCCGGCGGCGACGCCCGCCTCTTCAACAGCGTTTACGACCAGTCTGACGGCGCGCCCACCACCATCAGCGTATTTGGAATCCCCTACGAAAACTACGATGTCGTCTTCTACCGCGCCGACGACGGCCCGCAGCGCGCCGGACGCTTCCAAGTGGGCAACCGCATCCTCTACGCCCGCGGCGGCAAGGGCAGCCCCGGCCCGCTTCTGTCCGTCGCCGACACCACGTACGGCCAGGGCACGGACATCGACCAAGGTAATGTCGTCCGCTTCAAAAATCTGACCGGCGACCGTTTCACCGCCACCTTCGAAGCGGTTTTCGCAGGCGACCCCGTCCAGCGCAACAAAGTCGCCGGGTTCCAGATCATCGAGCGAAAGTAACCATCGCACCCTCACTTCCGTAAGCCCACTTTTATGAATAACCCACGCCCCGTCTTTTCCACGCTGCTCGCCGCGCTTCTCGGTGTCTTCAC